>NZ_CP038492.1:3735000-3862905 GCF_004751985.1 Rhodophyticola sp. CCM32 | reverse complement strand
CTATCGAGGGCAGGATACTGAACGAGGTCGGCACCAATTCGATTAAACTCTCTCCTGACATAGCCGCCGTGGACCGTGCCCAGAAAATGTTGCGCAGTTTCATTGTCGGGTGCGTCAGGGACAGGTTCCAAGATTCCGGCGAGTCCGTCTCATCGCTCGACAGCGGGCAGATAGACGGCTTCGTCTCCGACCTCTACGCAGCCTCCCTCGATCTCATGCAAACGATGGGAGAGGCGGAATGAAACGTTTCAGCCTGATCACTCGTCTCGGAAAGACCGATACCGCCAACGTAACTGTCCTGCAGCGAGACTCGTCAGTGCACGAGTTGGACTTTTTCGATGATGACAACCGTCTCGCTTATGGCCTGGGCCAGGCGTTGGACCAGCTGGCGTCTCTCGGCCTCACCACGCCCGAGACCGCGATCGACCTTGCGCTCCTCGCCGGACTGGTGAACGCCGCCGACACGCGGGTATCCCGCGACATCAACGCCCAAGGCGGGTGGACCCGGGAGATTGACCTGTACCTGCCGGTGAACGATTCCAGCCTATGGTCCGCACAGGCTGATCACGTTGGTAAGATGCTTCGCTTCCTGACCGGAGACCGTTGGCGGCTGTTCTTCAGGGCACGACCGAAGGGGGCGTCGTCCCTCAGCGTGGCTACGGACAAACTCCCGTTGCACGGGCTTGACGAGGTCAGTCTCTTCTCTGGTGGTCTCGACAGTTTGATTGCGGCAATAGACTCGCTCACCGAAGGGACGCACCCACTGTTCGTCAGCCATTACTGGGATGCGGAGACGGCAAAGGCGCAGTCGTATCTGCTAGAGCGGCTGGAGACGAAGTTTGGTGACGAAGCCTTCAAATCGATGCGTGTCCGTCTGGGTTTCGACCGCAACGCGCTCGACACGGGTCAGACCGAAGACACGCAGCGCGGACGGTCATTCCTGTTCTACGCCTTGGCGTCCTTGGCGGCCGCATCGTTCGGCAAGAAGACCACCGTTAACGTGCCGGAGAACGGATTGATAGCGCTCAACGTCCCCCTCGACCCACTCAGGTTCGGTGCGCTCAGTACTCGGACCGCCCATCCACACTTCATGGCAAGCATGCAGCGTTTGCTGGACGGACTCGGCTTACGGGTAAGTCTCAACAACCCCTATCGGCACCGGACCAAGGGGGAGATGACAGAGGATTGCGCAGACAAAGCCTATTTGAGAACTATTGTCGGCTCTTCGATGTCCTGTTCCTCACCGGCCAAGGCTCGTTACAAAGGCCTCTCGCCGCGACATTGTGGCTACTGCGTCCCCTGCTTGATCCGCCGAGCGTCTCTCGAGGCTGGGCTCGGATCAGTCGACCCGACCCTCTACACCGTTGAAGACTTATCGGCCCAGACGCTTCGCAGCGACAGGGCGGAAGGGGAGCACGTGCGCTCCTTCCAGATGATGGTCGCCCGCCTGCGCGAACGGCCAGAGCTCGCGGGCATCCTCGTCCACAAGCCTGGACCGTTGATTGACGCTCCAGCGGAGATACCCGCCTATGCGGAGGTCTTTCGACGCGGCGTGCTCGAGGTCGCCTCAATCCTCGATGATGTGACCGTCGAGCCGGGTTGATCTTTATGAAACCCGATTTCGTGGATTTCCATGCCCACCTAGATCTATATCCGAATCTAGCAGATGCGATCAGAATATGTGAATCTTCAAAGACTGCTAAGCTGGCCGTTACGACAACCCCGAGAGCGTTTGCGCGCAACAAAGAGTTGGCGAAAGGCAGTTCGTTCGTGCGCGTCGCCCTCGGTTTGCATCCGCAACTCGTCGCAGAACGCGCTTCTGAACTGGCGCTTTTCGCAGACTTGCTGCCCCAGACACGATATGTTGGTGAAGTTGGCCTCGACGCGAGCCCGCGCCATTACCGATCTTTCGACAACCAGAAAGAAGTGTTTGGGACAATTCTGGATCTTTGTGCCGAGGCTGGCGACAAGGTCTTAAGCCTGCACAGTGTCCGATGCGCAAAACATGTGCTCGACATGGTGGAGGCTGGCCTGCCGACAGGACGTGGTGCTGTCGTACTGCACTGGTTCACCGGAAGTGCGAGCGAGGCGCGAAGAGCGGTGGACATGGGGTGCTACTTCTCGATCAATGAACGTATGTTTGCATCAGCGAAAGTTGGTGCGGTGCTCAAGGTCATACCCCCCGACCGACTGCTCACGGAGACTGACGGCCCGTTCGTCGAACGCAACGGCGTACCGCTTCAGCCATGCCGTGAACAACAACGCTAATCAGCTCGTTGCGTTGTTCCTTCGTAAGTTCGTCGTTTTCGATAACCTCATCCGCGACTTTCGAGCCATGATGAACTTGCTCTATTAATCCCTCATATGCCGCTAGGCGTCTTTCAAAAATCATTGGCGCATATAGTTCTCGCCGATTGCGACGGCGTAGGAACTCATTGAGGAAAGCGCCGACAATCACGCCGACAATGCCGATGGCAGGCACAATGATAGGGAGGAAATCGATCATTCGGCGTTCGGATAGGTGGGGAGCGGGTTTCGAGATATGAGCGACCACATTTCCCTTTCAGTCTTCATGGACCCTCGGGCGTCAATTTCGATTAGCAAAGCACGTGTAGCCTCTAGGTCCGCGCCGACTATATGTGCCAAGGTTTCGATGGATATCCATCCAGTCTTACTGGCCCCGACTAGAGTTTTTTGCAGCAATTCTTTTCGAGCTCTATCTATGCGGGCCTGCTTTCGGCCGTCGAGATGATGGGTCAGCCATACACTTCCCAGCGTCCCCAAGATGCCCACTGCGGCACCTGCCACAACCGCCCATTCTCCACCAACCATATTTGCCCCGCTAGAAAATCAACCAAGGTGACCTTACCACGGCTGAGGCTTTCATTAGAATTGTCGCAATGGTGATAGGCAATAAGAATCTGCTTCCAAAAGATCAAAGTCTGCCGCAACCGGGCAGAGATTGGTCGCCCTTCGCTGAAGGCTCTAATTCAAGTCGAATGTGGGAATTGCCGCCTATGCTGAAAGTTACGATAAGGGCTAGGCAGCGTACTTACAAAGAGCTTCACGTTTCCAGCCTGTTATGATTCATTTCCCGCAAGACAATATGCGGAGCAGTGGAATGGCGCGGTCAGATTTGAGCGATTTGGAGTGGGAGTTCATCAAAGCAGTGCTCCCAAATAACAGCCGAGGGGTTAAGCGTGTCGATGATCGGCGTGTGATCAATGGCATCTTCTATGTCTTGCGCACAGGCATCCCGTGGCGCGATTTGCCCGATCAATACGGCCCCTACACAACGATCTACAACCGTTTCAACCGATGGACTTATGCGGGCATTTGGGATCGGGTAATGGAGGCGGTCGCCGATGCGCACAATATCGACACCGTGATGGTGGATGGCACATCGGTTCGGGTTCACCATTCTGCAGCGACGCTCAAAAAAACGACCCGCGTCGTTGCATGGGCCGGTCGCGGGGTGGGTTAACCACGAAAATACATGCACTTACCAATCAGGACGGGTTGCCGATCCGCTATGAACTGACGCCGGGCCAAGCCCACGATGCACCCCCATGCGAACAGCTTTTGGACGGGCTGCAACCTGGCCAATACGTTCTGGCTGACAAGGCATATGACGCGGATTCGATCCGCAAGATGATCTGGGAACAGGGCGCCATCGACGTCATCCCGTCCAAATCCAACCGCAAACTGCCCGCCGAGTTCGACGTCGATATCTATCGCGAGCGCAACAAGATCGAGCGGTTCTTTGGCCGCCTCAAAGCTTCCTTCCGCCGTATAGCCACCCGATACGAAAAGACATCTGCCAACTTCTTGGCGATGATCAAACTCGCATCCGTCAGGCTATGGTGCCAGTTTTATGAGTCCGCTGCCTAGTTACCTAACCGGAAATGTGGCGTACGAAGCCGGCTTCAGAGGTAACGATAATGGGACCCATTATCGCCAAAGCCTTCATTCATTTCAGGAAGGTATAGAGCCGCTGTGCGGACTTTGCCGACATTGATGTTTAGGCATGTTGCTGACGCAACATTTTCTCGCGGTTGCAGCGGCATGGATTTTGCCGTGCGGCAGGTTTCACCAGAGCAGCCATTCAAACGGGTAGAATATGGTGGCCCCTAACTAAGAAGCTGATACGTGCGCATTGTATGCATAGTCTTTCGGCGAGAAATCAGCATTTTTAAGCTATTCCCTCGAAGACAAGTGCGATCAAATTGTCCAAATCGGGAATGCAGGGTTTCGTCTCTGCCAACGCTGAGAGCATGGCCTGACTATAGATTGCCAAAACGAACAGAGCCAAGTCGCTGGCCTCTTTGTCTGAGCGCACAACGCTCTGCTTTTGGCCGTGCCTTAGGACATCGCGAACCAGTCCTTGAAATGACGGGCGGTCTGCTGGCGGCTCAACCGTGGGCCTTTGTTCGGGTGCCAAAGCCAAATGCGCAAGGCCGGGATTGGCCACACACCATTGCGCACTGTCGCTCAGAACTTTGGAAAGGATGGCACGTGCAGGCTCATCTGCATCCAAACGCGCCTGATAGAGAGCGGCAGGTGCGGCTTCGACACGCTCAATCAGCTTCCTGCCGAGCAATTCCTTGTTTTCAAAGTGGTTATAGACCGTTTTGCGGGTCAGCCCGGCCAAAACGGCAACATCGTCAACCGATGTTTTCCCGAACCCGCGCTCACGAAACAACTGCTCGGCCGCATCCAATATCTGGGTCCGAGATCGAGCAGTGCGAGTGAGGTGTTCCATATCACAAAGAATAGTGTAATTACACAGGCGTGTAAATTTGAATCACAGCCCGCGAGGTGTTGAGAAATGCAGACCGAAAAGTGTCAGGATTTAGCTGACCTCGAGCCGTTCGGGCCGGGTATTTGGCTCGTATCGGGCGCGCCTTGTACAGTCGCAGGGTTTTCTTACCCGACGCGCATGGCGATCATCCAGCAAGGTAATGGCGGGCTTATCCTTTGGTCGCCGGTTTCGCTGTCTGATCGATTGCGCGCCAATGTTGAAACGCTCGGCCCCGTGCAACATCTTATTGCGCCAAACTCGCTTCATCACATTTTTCTGTCCGAATGGATCGATGCATTCCCAAACGCAAAGGTACATGCAGCCCCTCGGTTGAAAGACAAACGTCGCGACATTGAATTCGATTTTGAATTGTCCGACACCACACATCCCAACCTGCGCGCAGAGGTTGATCAGGTCGTCGTTCGGGGCAACCTGATCACCACAGAGGTCGTGTTTTTTCACAAAGAAAGTAGAACAGTTTTGTTTACCGATCTGCTTCAGCATTTTCCCCAGGATTGGTTTAAAGGTTGGCGTGGCATGATTGCACGCCTTGATCGCATGTCGGGACCTGTCCCGGCTGTTCCAAACAAGTTCCGGTTGGCATTTGTGCGACGACGGGTGTCTCGAAACGCTATCGAGCGCGTTTTACAGTGGCCTGCCGAGAAGGTCGTCTTTGCCCATGGCGCGCCCGTTATCACGGATGGGCAGACATTTCTGAAATCGGCGTTTTCATGGCTGCTGAAATGATTGATACAACAGCAGATACAGCGCCCTATCGGCTGATCAAAGCCCTGCCACACACAGTCAATGGATTGCGGGCCATGCACATCATGGCACTGGCCGCACGCTTTAACAAACCAACGGGTCTCAGCATATGCACATATAGACTACCAAATCCGCGTGGCGCGTCAGACATCCCGATTTTGGTTGTCAGGCCGAAAAACGTGCAAAGAAAGTTGCCGGTCATCCTTCACATTCATGGCGGAGGCTATGCTGTCGGCACACCTTATCAGGACTTGGCCTTTATGGCCCGTATCATGCGCTCCGTTCCATGTGTGTTCGTTGCGCCATTCTATCGCAAATCACTGCACCATCCGCATCCAGCAGCATTGGACGATTGCCGTGCCTCTCTGGAGTGGGTCAGTGAGAATTTCGCACAGATTGGTGGACGTCCAGATCAAATCTTCACGATGGGTCTGAGCGCAGGAGGAGGGTTGGTCGCGGCTCTTGCACAAGCCGCGCGAGACGAAGATTTGCCTAAAATTAGCGGGCAAATCATCATTGCGGGGATGTTAGATGATCAGTCCGAGGCGCTTTCGGATATTGAGCCAAAGTTCGTCACTTGGAGCCGCGAGCTCAACCGATTGGCATGGAACAAATACCTTTCACTCGTAGATCAAGCACCGCCGTCACTTGCAGTACCCGCCCGCGCAGCGAGCCTTGCCGGTCTTCCGCCTGCTGTTGGATATATTGGGGATCATGACCTATTCTTGGCTCAAAACGTTCGATATTTCGAGCGGCTGTCAGCTTCGGGTGTGGACACCACTTTTGAGGTGCTCCCAGGCGCGTATCACGGCATCGAGAGCTTCGCTCCTTTGTCCGTCGCGGGTCAGAAGGCAGACAACTTCATAGCAAGAAATCTGAATGCTTGGTTTGCCGAAGGTGGAGCGTAATGTCGGCTGTTGCTAAATAGCCAAAACTCAACCCTTTGTGACACTGGTGAAGTTAGCCGTTTTCAGCACCAGAAGGAAATATTCCTTAGGATGCAATTTTCGCGAGAGCAACATTGGTGTAATTGGCGTAGCCAAAGCGAACTCGCGCTTTGTCCTCAACTCGATCCATGGGCCTACCGTTTCCGCAGCGGGTGGCATGAATGACTGGCTTTCCCGGCGTGCAGCAGCGTAGCGTTTTGCGCTGTTGCGGTAGTTATCACGCTGCATGCGCGCGCAGCATGAAGTCACGATGACTGCCTTAGGCTCTGCCGGATATTTCGCCACGTGGTCACCAGTTGCCGGTTCGGGCAGCTACACCGTTCGCTGCGCTGTCTACGGATTTGTAAGGTGCGGAGCATTGCTACCGTTCAGCTCTATTGCGCGAGTAACTGCTATACTCAACAACTCACGAAAGGGCGAAATCCACAGCAGCTTCGCAATGCAGTCGCGCGGTGTTGAACATCGGGAAATCCGGGCGATCATCTTGGTCGATCAGAAGGAAAATTTCCGTACAGCCAAGGATAAGACCCTCTGCGTCTTCCTCGCGGCGCATTCGATCAGCAATTTCGAGGTAGCGGGCCTTTGAGGTGTCCTTCAGCTTATTTTTCACGAGCTCGTCGAAAATGATCTGGTCGATATCACATTGTTCTTCTTCGGTTGGTGCAATCGCCTGAACCTCAAAACGGTGCTGAAACTGATCCTTTAGATAGGACATCTCCATCACTGGCTTGGTGCCAAAGATGGCGACTTTGCTAAGGCCAGCAGCGCTCATTGCCACCCCTGTGGGATCGGCAATGTGGATCATTGGAACGCCCCCCCGGTCCATCAGGTCTTCAAGTGGTTTGTGTAATGTGTTCGAAACACAAAGAATGACATCGGCACCGCCTGCGACCAACCCGTCTATCTTCGTCTTCATGTAACGACCGAGGCCATCCCAATCGCCAGTCCTCACAAAGGCCTCGATGTTCCCGAAGTTCATGCCTGCGATCAGAGTCTCGGCAATCTCCCATCCGCCAAGCCGCGTGTTCACCGCCTCATTGAGAAACCGATAGTATTCAGCCGTAGCGACGTTCGAGCATCCTCCAAGAAGCCCGATTGTTTTCTGTTTCAACGGTCGGTTCTGCAAATGTCTATTCCCCGAGAGTTCACGTGAACCGGACCTTCGCCGCAAAGCAGAGTTCATGCAAGTTGGGCTCTTTTGAGACCTTCGTTGTGCGCTGAACTAAGATCACCTATGGGACTCTCTTGGTGCGGTGAACGTGACCGTGTTGGCACCGGAAATCTATGAAGGCCTTCAGCGGGGCAACATTGATTGCTCCTACCTGCCGGATGATTTCGCACATGCCTACAGACTGCACGAGGTCGCAGATTACTATATAGACCTGAACTTCGGCGCGATCAGCGGCTGGCCGGTATACGTTAACCAGGATCTGTGGGACGGTTGGTCCGAAGCAACCCAAGCCTTGTTTGCGGAGGTATTCCACAATGGTTCAGTGAAGCGTTGTTCTTCGGCGGACGCCCGCCCGTCTTTATTCTAACCACCATGCGGTTTCGCTTCCATCTCCGAGAGTGTCTGCTTCATCATACCTCTGTACATTAGTAGGACTGATGCTGAAAACTATTGCCTAAGAAATATGGCCATATTCAGCATCAGACTTTCGAAGAAAGTCAGCACGAAGTAATTAAGCGGGCATCAGGTCATTACAGCATCTTAAGCCTTAGTCTCCGAAGCATACCTCGCACAATCCACCTATGGGCTATACCAACCGGGATCATGTAGGCATGTCCGAACCAGTTATGGACAAGCACTGAAGACGTTATCGAGACTCTCGAACCTTTGGTCGAGATGCACGTCATGACATCTAGATGGCGATCTCGCTCCGTTAGGACCAACGTATCGGCGTCGGTGTACTCGACCAAAAAAAGTCCAAATGCTGTCCAACGTCTATAGACTGTGCAGCTTCACCACTAAACCCGCCAATGCGTTTCACGCCGAACTGGGACGACACGGCATCCCGCAACTTGAACGCAAGTCTCAAGATTGGCTGCGGGTCTTCCATGATGACGTTCCACGCCTGCAAAGGCGTGACTTCACAGGTAAGATCGGCACTTTGTGTGTCAAAGTAGTCCAATTCATCAACGACTCTGAGAATACGAGTATTACTGTCACCAACCGGGATCATTTTAACACTCCAGCTTCAGCGCAAATTTGTGCGTTTCCGTGTCTGCCTTTAGAGTTTTGCGCTCCCTCAATCATCGTGCCATCCAAGGATCTCGACACCTCCAAGGCGCTCAGCCTCGGCGCGGTCCACTTGCCGTACCGCTTGCGAGAACGTCCATATGTGGCCTTCAGGATCTTTGGCGCGATAAAGGCGATCACCGTAGTATTGATCTTCGGGTTCAGACAGGATGAAGGCCCCATGCTCGCGCGCTTTTGCAAAATGCGCATCCAATCCTTCCTCAATATGTACATAGACAATTTGGGTAGTAGCGCCGCCTAATGAAATTGGACTTAAGACGACGTCAGGCCACTCTGCATCGATAACGATGGTGCACGCTCCAAATCGCATTTCCGCATGAACAAGGTTCCCAGATTTGCACCGGACATCCATTGATCTAGTGAGTCCAAAGGCTGCTTCCAGCCATGCCATGGATTGCTCTGGACTTTGATAGAACAGGCCGGTTCTTATCGCGGGCCTATCAAATGGATCATCCAACGCAAATGTCCTTGCTTCTCGCTTGTCTCATGGGTTGGACAAGTGTTTTTCGAAAAACAGGTCGGGGTAAGGGTCATCGTTGAACCGATCAATCTCGACCCAGCCCATGTTGCGGTACAGACCCACAGCTTCAAACAAGGTGTTGTTTGTGTCCAATCTAAGTTTCCTGATACCCATTGCATATGCTGCCTCTTCAGCCGCAGACATCATGCGGCGCGCTAACCCCAATCCCCGCGCAACAGGAGCGATCCACATCCTCTTTATTTCAGCACTTGAACTGCCGCGGCCCTTCACGCCAACACATCCGACCGGCATGTCGCCAAGCCGCGCGACGACAAAGGTGCCATGCGGGTGCTTCATTTGTGAGAGTTCTGGATCGCCTGACTTCTTGAGGTCAAATTCCAGATTCAGTCTTTTGCTGAGTTCTGCCGCAAATGCGTTCAGGCATATCGTAGCGATATCTGACGCGTAGTCTACTTCTTCAAAGACGATGTCATCGCGGGATAGCGCGATAGTCACGATATCCATCGCCTCTAGCAACCGCCGCGCTTCTTTGTGTCGGTCGAGGATTTTGGCGGCCCGCTCATCCGAAAGCCGTTCGTAAATCTCGAACTCTGTTTTTCCTTTGGCGGTAAGGTGTGTAATGCGACTCCGGCGGTCGTCTGGATTTGGTATTGTGTCGATCAGATCTTCTGCTTCCAACCCGCGTAGCAACCGGCTCAAGAGCCCCGTATCCAGCTTCAGAAAGGCACGTAGATCCGCGACATTTTCATATCCAAGGCCTATCGCATTCAGAACCCGGGCCGAACCAAGCGGACGACCTCGGTTTAGGAAAGAATCTTCCAGCGCGCCAACCTCTACGGCTACCGAACGGCCAAAGTTTCGAACACGGGTGATGTCGTCTTTGTTCATTTGCCTGACCTTAGTCAGTTAAAGTGGGAGCGCAAGCAATTATTGGCACTAAAGGACAATGCTACATTCGTCGTCTTTTGGGCATAGCTGGGTTGGGTTCATCGCTGGCATCGGACGCTTTCAGGCAGGCTTGCCCAACAGACATCGGCGCTCCAATGGCTGCACAAGCGGGACGAAACGCCAATTCGCTGCGGCTGCGCCAATGTCAGCTATCGGGTATGTCGTGCTGCGCAAGAAAGTTCTTCAATCAACAAGCCTTGGCAACCGCTAGGGTCATGTGGTGCCTTATACGCTGCCAGGGCAATGGACGCGAGTTGTGGCAATCCCAAGGACGGATCGGCAGGAACCAAGGGCGGCACAATCGTTTGTGACGGCATCACAGAAAGAGCGAGACCGGCCTGAACAAGTGTTCTGACCCCTACGGGATGTGGGCTGAGATGGGACACGCGCCCTTTCATTCCTGCGGCATCCAAGGCTCGTAATGCGTAGCGTCTGAGGTCTCGACCATCCGACAAAAAAGCCAAAGGGATTGGACTCTCATCGGGCATTTCAAAGGTGGGCGACGCAACCCATGCCAATTCCACAGACAGTACGAACGCGCGTAAGCTGTGGCGGCCCTGATCCATCATGAAGGCGACGTCGATATCCCCCTCCTCAAGACGCTGCAGAAGCCGATCACTACGGTCGCATTGGATTTGAATTTGGATGTCGGGTCGCAGCTTAGCAAAAGCGTTCAAGGTCTCTGCCACAAGTGACATGGCAAGTGTCACGGTGGTTCCGAGCCTCAAGACCTGTCGCGCATTGACTGTTTGTACGGCCTCCACCGCTTCCTCAGTGAGAGCAAGGATACGCTTAACGTAGACCAGAAAGACTTCTCCATCTGGTGTCAGCGCAACCTTCTTGCCCCGTCCCCGAGAAACGAGTTGCTGCCCAAGGCCAGCTTCGAGTTTGTTGATCTGCGCGCTGACTGCGGATTGGACGGTATTTAGTCGTAATGCAACATCCGTGAAGCTCAGCGTTTCAGCCAGCAGGGCGAACGTTCGTAGTTCTTTGAGGTCGAATAAAATCTCCATTGCAGATTTTTAAAACAAAATAAGACTGTTTCGCAGATTTAATCCGTCTCGATAAGTGTGAGCAAAACAGCTGAGGGTTCGCCGGGATGGATCAATCATTCGCATTTTACGCCGTCGCCGTCTTGGCCATCATGCTGACGGGCATGTCCAAGAGCGGTTTTGGAGGCGGACTGGGCGTGATGGCGGTTCCGTTGATGTCGCTTTTTGTGACACCTCATTTCGCAGCTGCGGTCATGATGCCGATCTTGCTGGCGATGGACCTATTGATTGTCTGGCGCTACCGCTCCACTTGGGATCGCAGACTCATCTTTGGTTTGTTGCCGGCGGCCTTTGTTGGACTGGCACTTGGAAGTGTGTCGTTCCACTACTTGGACGCGACGACGATAAAGTTCCTGGTGGGGCTTCTCGCGGCGTTCTTTGTAGTGCAATTTGTGGCCTCGCGTCGGGTCGATCTCTCAGACCAAAGAACGCCACTTCCGGTTGTTTTTGCACTTGGGACGCTTTCAGGATTTGCCAGCTTTATCGCTCATGCGGGTGGCCCGCCGGTGAAGGGCTACCTCTTGCGACAGCAGCTCGAAAAGTCCTGGTTCGTGGGGACCAACACCGTTTTCTTCTTTGCACTCAACTTTTTGAAGACCATCGCCTATGGGGCCTTTGGAACGCTGTCAGTGACGAGCTTGCAGGTCAGCGCCGTCCTATCCCCCATGCTTTTGCTCGGTGTCTTCCTGGGCTTTCGGCTTCACACTGTCGTGGATCAGAGGTTCTTTGTGAATGTCGTATATGGTTTTCTGGCGCTCACCGCTACGAAACTTCTCTATGATAGCGGAGCAACTTTTCCTTTCTGAATTCCAGCTACAAAGCTGCCATCTGAGCAATGCGCAGCATCGGTGAGAATGGGCTCTCGTGAGGCTTTCACCGTAGGCTCAACCGATGTCCGCTACTGTCCAAGGGTTCTAACATCAGTCTTTCGGGACTTGTGTATGATCTGTCGGGGGAACGGGCATGGAGATATTCATCATCTTAGCGAACGAGCTATGTGAGACCTGACCCACAATCCATCTTCGACGAGGTCCAAACGGTATGTTCCGCTGGCCTAGTAATGCGCCCTAACAATGCTTCGAGTTCAATGCTTTATTCAATGCCGATGGTTGCAAAGGTTGTTCCGGTCCACTGCATCTTGATAGCACATCCAGCGTCCCGCCCCATGCTTTCGCATGAGGGTGTATCCAAGCCGAGACGTATTCCACCTGGTTGGCTCGTTGCTGGCTCTATGGACGTCGCGCCGAGCAAGATTGGGGTATCGTTGTCTCTAAAAAAGATGTGATGCATGCACATGTCACCGGTACAGCCCAATCCACCTTGCCCCGCAAGAATACCGGTTGTGCAAGTAACCCCGCCACGGTTGACCACGAGATCGTCAATTCCGTCGCCCGTCAGGTCGGCTGTGTGCATAGCGTCAGGAGATGCGGACCAATCGCCCTGGCATTCTTGGCGCATGGCCGCGTCCGCGCGCGCCAATAGATCCGCATCGGCATCTACACTGATCGCGCTCGTATCTGGAACGGACGAGCAAAAATCGATCATGTCTTGCAATCCATCAGCCAGATCAAACCCATCGATAGAGAACGGGGCAGTCGTCATCGGGGCAATCACGACCTCTATGCCGCCACCAAGACGACGCGTGAGAACAGAATCAAAAGGGACGCGCGCTATCCATCCGAGGGCACCCATTTCGTCATATAGGAAATCGGGCAGCTCGAACTCTTGCCCCGCAGCGAAAGCTCTTAGGCCTCTTTGCGCCCAGAATTCGGAGGTCGACGTTCCCATCAGGCTCTCAGAAATAACGAGATTGAACTCATTTTCGGCGCTGATAATGACTTCTTCGGCCAGAGACGCCTCTGCACCCAATACGGTACCGCAATGCATCTCCATGGTGCCATTCGGGTGCATCAGACTTGCTGTTTGAAATCGATCATTTCGTTCGGACGTCAAAGTCCAGCCTGCCTCAGATTGGGCATGCACTGACGTTCCGATACAAAAGATGGCCAAGCCAAGCCCGACCGAGCAACTCATTCTCAAAACTCAGTTCTCCTTATTTGTTTCTTAGTTAGGAAACATGTCTTGCGGTATTCGACAGGTTCCATATGCGAACACAGTCCCACCAACATAGAGCGCCTTTTGCCATGACGATCAAAAATGATAAAATGGCGGCATACATGGACGTTGGTCATCACGCGTATCAGAAACGCGAGAGAAGCGAAGAAAAACCCGCCATTGATAACGGATGCAGCATACTGTGCTAAAGCTAACTGTCGAGCTCAAGCTCGAAGACCTCACCACTGACATTGTCCACGACCAGCAGGGTATCGAAACGCTTCATCGTGACTTCTGAACCGTAAAGGTCTCTGATCCTCTGCATGTACTCTTCGCCATGCCACTTCTCGGCAGCTTGCATGGTCTTCCAAATGTAGACACCGCCACCTAACGATTGCGCTTCATCGAAGAAGTAGTGCTTTCTTATGAGGTCGGTGTTTTGGGACCATGCGGGGGCGGTTTGTCGATATTTGTCCATCGTATCAGCGCGCGAGATGCCCTTGGGCAAGTCGAATGTGACAATTTCCGTTATCATAGTTGGTTTCTCCTGTCTGACACGTGGTGGGGTTCTGGATTGGTCGCCTGGCGGCAGATTTGCTACCCGTCTGGCTTGATCTGTATGAGCCACCTGAACTGGCGTAACCTGATCAGAGCCATCACCTGCCTTGCCATTTCTTCGCTGTTGAACGCGAGAAAAACCCACGGGAAGGGCAACCCGAGAATAATGGCACACACATAAGACAGCGGAATCGCAACAAGCCATTGGGATGCAAGGTCCATCACGATGGGCGATGTCGTGTCACCACCGGCGCGCAAGACGCCCACGACCATTGTCACATTCAGCGAGCGGAAAATGAAGACTGCTGCCAGAACGGCAAAAACATCATCCGCGACAGTAAGCACTTCGATGCCCGCCCCGCCGTAGACCATCATCAGTGCGGGTTTCAGCGCCAGCAAGAGCAGGCTCATTGCCAGTGATGCAATGACGGTCCAGAGAACAAGCGCAATGGCATCAATAGTTGCGCGGCGAAAATCAGCTCTGCCAAGGGCCTGCCCGACAATAACATTGGTAGTGGATGAAAGTCCGATCAGGACGGCAATGGCCATTGATTCAACCGGCGTCACAAGTGCCATCACCGCCAACGGCACAGTGCCCGCCATCGCGGAAACGATGCTGTAGGCGAAGATTCCGATAGCCCAAACAACCGAACCAAATGCGATCGGCAGCCCGATGCGGAGCGTTTTTCGAACGGTGTCGGCGCTTAGATACTGCGCGAGACGACGTGGCGAGAACAGATCACGGTCGTAGAACCAGACAGCGCAAATGCCGACGATCACAGCTTCAATGGCAAAGCTGAGCGCTGATGCGTAGGCAGCGCCCGTGACACCCAAGGCAGGGGCACCGAAATTTCCGAAGATCAACGAATAGTTGAGAACGACATTGCTGGTGAGGCCGATCATTGAAGCCCACGTCGCAAGGCTAGGACGACCCACGCTGCGCAGACCGACAGCAATGGCGAAGCCGACTGAGAACGGCAGCACCATGAAACTGGCCGGGAGAAGATAGCTGAGTGTGAGGTGTTGTATTGCGGGGTCATCACTGGACCACGCCGCGAGGGGGCCAGCCAACAGCACGATCAAAGCAAGGCCAACAAGCGAGACGGCGAATGACAAAAGCACGGTCGTCCCGACCGCGTATTTTGCACGGTCCTTCGATCCGCCTCCGTAGAACTGTGCGACAACAACCCCGGCGCCATTGCAAATCCCGAGGACGAGGAGGATCAGAATAAAGACGATCCGGCTGCCGTAACCAACGACCGCGACCTCTTCTGGACCCAGACTTGATGTCATGAACACATCAAAGACCGTGCGCGATGATGCCATAAGCGCCTGCGCTGTGATCGGTAGCGCCGTCCAGAGAAACATCCGCACAAAGGCGGGGGAGCTTGCCTGCCGTGCGCCACTCTTTAGCAACCTCGGTCGATTTTCTTGCCATTCGCGCATGACGCCAGCCCGGTCGATAGTGCGGGGTTCAACCATCAGCGCACCTGGTAGTTGCCGCCTTGCCCGGCTTGCCGCCATAGCGCTGATAGATCACCACCGAGCCGATGATTGCCAATGCTGCCCCTAAAGTGACCGCAGTCAGCCGATCTCCAAACCAGACAGCCCCAATTAGGGCTGCAAAAACAATTGAGGCATAGTTTGCAAATGACACATAGGTGGCCCCGTAGTCGCGCGTAATCCGCAGATAAACAACGAGCGCGAGACCTTCACCGAGTACGATCATCAGCATCGCCGGGACGTTCAGGGCGACCAGTGGCCATGCATCCGTTGCACCAGACACCGTACCACCCAAAAGTGCTGCTACGGACACGATGAGTGCCTGTGCCTGTGCAACGTTGACCGGGCTTGCATGGGTCGGCCACCGTGAAGCGATGAAGACCGTATTTAGGGCATAAAGCAGCGGCACACCAAAAGCCGCCAGAATCCACCATGCGCCGACTTCAACTGAATGCGCGTCGCGCGAGATATCCCAAAGGATTGTGACCGCGCCAGCGAAGCCCAGACTGATCGCGATCATCGGGGCCGGGCGCAGTCTTTCCTGCCCGATCAGTGCTGACACAACAAAAGTAAAAAGGGGCATCGTTGCGATGATGACCACAAACACAAAAACAGGCAGATGAGGGCCAACAGCAGTTTCCAGTGCAAATGGAGCGAGAAAGCCGAGCAATCCGCTTAAGCCGTAGAACCCAAGGGCGGGCCGATCTACGGGCGGCCAGTCACGGCGGAGCAGGGCGAAAACGGAGAAGAACAGCGCGATACCAAGTGCGGAAAACATCACGACGATGTACACCGGAATACCCGATAGACCTGCGGCTTTGATTGCAGACAAGCGCAGGCTCCAAAGCAAGCCCAACAAAACAAGCAGCGCGGTTTTCAGCAATTGGCTGTTATTGGTGGCCTCGTCTGTCATTCTCGTTATGCGTTCGACTTTCTGGGGAACCATCGCCGCCGTGTTGAGTGTTGCTCAACCAGTTCGGGCTTTTGGTTTACGACGGATGGACGTTGGGCGAATAGCGCCAGAAACACGCCAAGCCCGACAAGAGCACAGGCGATGATTTTCCACCCATCAACTGTCTCTCCGAGAAAAGCAGCGCCCATGACCAGCGTGACGATTGGAATAAGCGCTGTCAAAGCCGCCCCTGCAGAGGCCCCCAGATATTCGGTTGATTTCGTGAAGGCGAACACCGCCAAAGCACCTGTCAGAGCACCTTGGTAGACCGCTTGAGCTGCTATGTCGCGCATCGGGGCCTGCAATATCTGTCCGCCGCATAGGATGAAATACACCGGCAGGAATGACAGAGCTGATCCAACGGCAACAATGGCGGTTGCGTGTAGGGCCGGAACATTGGTTTTGCGCACGATGATCACATAGCTGGCCCACATCCCTCCGGTTGTTGCGAAAACAAGGTGCCCGATAGAGGCCTGTCGGAATGACAACAGGTCCGTAAAAAGCGCGGTCCCTGCCAGGACGGCCAGTATGCCAGCGACTTTGGCAGGACGCATGGTTTCTCCCAAAACGATCCAGCCGAGGATGCCAACGAATACAGCCATAAGACCGGGATTGATCGCCCCGGCATCCGAAGCTGGCGCGAACTCAAAACCGAACGACAGCACCATGATATATGGTGCACCATTGCAGGTGATGAGGGCCACAACACCCAGCACGCCAAGCTTTTCCAGTGCCCACCCGCGCTGCCAGATGACACCGCACAACAACAAGGACGCGACGCCAAAACGAAGTGCAGCAAGGTCGAAGGGCGTGAGGGACGTCTTGACGCCAAGCCGCAACATGACGAGCGACCCGGACAATACTGCGACCGCAATCGCGCCCCAAAAGAGGCCCGACATAAGGCTTTTCGTTGATGCAGTCATGCCCAATCTCCTCGCTTGAGAGGAAGTTAGCTCTGTTCAATGCATTAGAAAAACGATACTATCTGTATTTATGAATGAGATATTCTCACCTATAGAGTCGAACGGCACTGACAGTGTTGGATCAGAACCGATGCGGACGATCAGCCTCGACATGGCGCGGACGTTTGCAGCAATCTGTGACACGGGGAGTTTCCGTCTGGCCGCAAGCCGCGTCAATCGCTCGCCGTCTGCTGTCAGTTTGCAGGTCGGAAAACTCGAAGAACTCCTGCAATGTGAGCTTCTCCTCAGAGACGCCCGCAAGGTCACATTAACTGAAGCAGGTGAGCAGTTTTTAGGGTCTGCGCGTCGGCTTCTGAGCCTGAATGACGAAATGCTGTCAAAGTTTCGCGGATCGACCCTTTCTGGGCATCTGCGGCTCGCAGCTCCACATGATTTGGGAATGAGTACGATCCCCGCGCTTCTGAGACGATTTGCTGTGACGCACCCGAACATCTGTGTCGATGTCAGATTGGATGCCTGCGACGATGCGCAGGCACTTTTTGCATCAGGGGATGCGCAGGTCGTGTTTTTCAGTGAGCGGAACTCAAAAATACATGCCGCACGCAAGCTGTATACGGAAGAATTGTGCTGGTTGCAGGCAGCGGGTGGTGTGGCGGCGCAGAACACGCCTCTGCCCATAGCTGTTTCGGAAAAGGGGTGTTCGTGGCGGGATGCGGCGCTTGCTGCGTTGGACCGGGATGGAATTCCGTATCGGGTTGCCTATTCAAGCGACACCTCCCCCGGTCAACTCGCTGCTGTTCGCGCTGATTTGGCCGTCGCAGCTTTGCCAAAAACCATCGTAGGGAAAGATGTATCCCTTGTTTCCCCAAAGCTTGGTTTACCCAATATCGGAAGTGTGACGATGTTCATGGCGCACGACGACAGCAAGAATGCAGCGGCTTTCTCGGCGCATGTTGATGCGCATTTGGCAGAGTTTCCGCATCACTTGTCATAAGTCGGCACCAGGAGCATGGGTTTGGAACACTCCATTGCAATCGAAAGCGCCAGTCAGTCCGACGTCTGCGCACTCTTGCGGGCCGGGCATGAGCAGATGGATGCGATGATCCCTGATCGTGCACGGCAGGAATTTTCGGTCGAAGCTGTTTCACGCGACAGCGTTAAGCTATTGGTCGCCAGGATCGATGGCGTTGCTGTTGGATGCTGCGCAATTGTCCTGAAAGAAGATCATTCCGAACTCAAGAAAATGTACGTTTCCCCAAACGCACGCAGGAAAGGCATTGCAGATCAGTTGCTTGTACGCTCCGAGCAAATCGTCCGGGAGAACGACATAGAGATCATAAAGCTTGAGAGCGCTGCGGTGCTTACCGCAGCCCATAATCTCTATGCGCGCCATGGCTTTTCGATTGGGTCTGCGTTTGGCGATCATATCGAAGACCCAAGAAGCATCTTTCTGGAAAAGCAACTCTAGCTGGTCAATGCAAGATGTCCTCACTCACGAAGACTGCCCATTCAACCCTTGGTTTTTGGTCTCTGCAACTCAGCGGCGAACTCATTGCCCACCAGGAACAACCGGCGTCCGTGTTTGAAGCGCGAAGTCTTGCAGGGACTTTTTTCCTTCGGCTTTCACCCCTTTGGTGGCGGAGCCGCGAAGCGGTGGCCTGTGAATTGGCGTTCTTGGCACACCTGCACCAACATGGATGCCGTGTGGCGCAACCTGTCGCGACAAAGCTTGGTGCAACAAGTGTCGAAGCCGAAGGCCATACAGCAGTTCTCTTTGAAGCGGCATCTGGCCATCAGCCCGGGCAAGATGACCCTGATTGGAAAATGCGCGTGCTCCCTGACTGGGGAAGAACCCTTGCGCTGCAACACGTAGCAGCGCAGGACTTCGTACCGCCTGTTTCAAGCTGGCGGGACGATTGGCGCGTGGAGCCTGTTTTTGCCGAGGGTCTTGCGCGGCTTCAGCGCAATGATCCCAAAGCTGCAAAGGCAGCCGATGACATCTTGAACACAGTAGAGAACCGCGCGGATTCCTTCGGCCCAACAGGTTTCATTCACGCGGATTTTGCACCTCAAAACTATCGCTACCAACGAAACACTGGCTTAACGGTTTTCGATTTCGACAATTGTGTCCGACACTGGCAAGCCTATGACCTCGCCGTAGCAGTCTCGATACTGATGCGTTCGCAGGAGGGCGAAGAGTCGATTCAACGGCTTGTCGAGGGTTACCAGGAAATCGCTCCGCTTCCCTGTGCGCGTGACGCGTTGCAAGAGCTGGTAAAACTCAGGGTACTTTACGTGTTGTGTGATCGTATCTGCGCAGAGTTGCGTGTTGAAACGGCCAGCAGCCATGTAATCGCGAAGGCCCATAGTCGCCTCATGGCACTCATTCCGAACAAGTGAACTGGTCGTGAGCAAGATACAGGGATCGAGTCTTTGATCGAACTCGTTGCGCGCGCTTTGAACGACCAATGGCGCACCTGTGTGACCTTCGGCACTTGCCTACTCTCTTTACACAAGGCGCACTATTCTGAGGCAATTTTCGATGGATCAAAAGGCAGGTCAGCAACTTCACGCAAACTCATGCGGCGGATTGCCGGATGTGACAGCGGATCACTTCTCCACCTCCTTCTGTCGGTAAGATCCAATTGTGATGGAACTAAACAGCTCCGCGCCATAGCAAGCAAAGCAAGGATAGCACCGCCGGTCAGAATGAGTGAAAGATACAGCATATCTATAGTTAAGCCCAAAATACTGCAATCAATGATCGATTCTTGCAGGATAGAGATATAGTTCTTCTATATGCGTGATCTGAATGCAGTAAACCTGACCGCCTTACGTGCTGTCGAAGCCGTCGCGCGACTTGGATCGTTACGCGCCGCAGCCGACGAATTGGGCGTTACATCAGGTGCCGTCAGTCAGCAGGTCATCAAGGCCGAAAACCAACTCGACCGAAAGTTGTTCATCCGGACGCCAACTGGATTGGTCCCTACCGACGTCGGGCGGGAAGCGTCGGATCACCTTGCCGAAGGTTTCGCAGCTCTGGCGCGCGGGGTGGCATCTATCCAGCGTAGATCATCGGATGCGATCACAATATCTGTGGCACCCGTCTTTGCCGGTAAATGGCTGGTCTGGCGCATGGGACGATTTGCAGAGGCTCATGAGGGGCTGCGCATTCGCATAGACGCTTCTGTTGATCTGGTCGAACCGCATGCGGGAGAAATTGACGCCTGTATCCGCGTGGGCTGGGGCGACTGGACAGGAGTGGATGCCGAAGAGCTGTACCCGCAGCGTGTTTTTCCGGTGTGTTCCCCGAGCATGGCAGACAAGCTCAAGAAACCTTCCGATCTTGCAAATGTACCCATTATTCGCGAACCTAAATCGATGTTCGGTTGGGACGTTTGGCTAAAGCCGAACGACATGACCGAAGATGATCTTGCCGAAGGACCGGTGTTTTCAGACGCATCCCTGTGCCTTGATGCGTCTGTTGCAGGTCAGGGCGTCTTTCTCGCATGGGAGACTTTGGCTGCGGACGCACTGCAGGCGGGGCGTTTGGTCGAGCCGTTTCCTGGCCGGTTTCGCACGGGAATTTCTTACTGGTTTGTAGAGCCGAAAGGACAACGCCGATCCCGTACGGTCGAAGCATTTCGCGCGTGGCTCGTCTCAGAGCTCAGGACTGGTGAGCAATGTGGGATTTCGCCCGGCTATTGACCATCGGTGCCCTGATTTTTCAAAACAGCCGTTCATGCATCGCGCAGCATCGGTCACTAAGGGCATATTTCGGACGCTCGGCGCGTCACGGGCCAATGACGGCTGTGGGATCTAGTGATGATACTTCTCGGTTATCGTTACCCCTTGAGCCGTGGGGTCTTATTTGCGGGCGGCTCCTTGTCGGCTCGGGCTATCCCATTTGATAGGATTTGCTGCACATTTTGCTGCACAGTTCGCAGCGCGCCGAAGTTGGAAACTTTACAATATCAGATACTTATTATGATTGGTGGACGGTGCTTTCGGACACCTCCTCCGCCATTTTGTCTTTTGCCCCACAAATATCCCCTAACACCTTGAACGGTATAGTTGTTTTGGGTGTTCGAAGTCCTTCATTTCGGCAGTAGGAAATCTTGTCTGCAAAGGCGAGTTTGAGGACGGTGCGCTGCAGTGTCAGGTTCCCACTTTCCCATAGTTTCCAATGGTTTGAGAGGAATGTCAGGGCGTGTTCGAACATTTGCTCGAAGGTGCCCTGTGATGGCCCGTGATTTTCGAGTTTTTCGTCGAGGATGAGCTTATCCCGCTCCAACTGATCGACGCGTTTCTCATAGGCAGCGATCACTGTTGGGCTTTCCGCATCGACAATTCGGTCCAGCAGTCCGGCGATTTTCTTGTCCAAGGCACGCCGCTCGATGCGCAGCTGGTCGAGATTTGCCGCGTGCGCCTTTTGTCTCTGACCCCAAGCGTCTTTGAACATGCGCTTCGTGATCGCGAAGAGCCCCTCCGTCGGCTGCAGGTTTTGCAGCAGCTCACGGAAACTGCCCTCCAAAACATCCCGGCGGATTGACTTGCGATAGCTAGGGCAACCCTTGGAATGGCAGAGATAATACGGATGCTTCACGCCGGATTTGCTGGTGGACCAACAGGCCGTGAGCGGCGACCCACAATCATCACAACACACAAAGCCCCGCAGCGGGAAGTCGGCACTGATATCTTTGCGGAACGGCGCGCGGCCTCCCTCTTTGATCTGGCGTTGAACCTTTTCGTAAGTTTCGAGGGAGATGATTGGTTCATGATGTCCCTTACGCAAGGTGACATCCCAGTCGGGATATTCGACATGACCTGTATAAACGACCCGCGACATCAACCGGATGATCTTTTCAAACCTGATGGTGCCATCGGCGGAGTCGCGCGGGAACACGGGTTCATTTTCAAGGAAGCGTTTCACATCGGCTTGGGTATCGAACCGGCCAGAGGCAAAGCCTTCCAATGCTTCTTGAATCACGGAAGCCAAGGGTTCATCACGGACAAGTAGCTTTCCGTGCCCGGACACACGTTCATATTTGTAGCCTGGAGGCGCATAGAACACCCAATAGCCATTCAGCGCCCGTCCGCGCATCCGGTTCTTGGTTTGCTCTCCGTTCTTCTGGCGTTGATGCTGAGACACCGAGGCCAAAAGATTCTCGACTAGGATCGAGTCACTGTCTTCGCCAAACTCAAGCGTTGGGCTTTCCAGTTTGCCACCGGCTTCAGCCACCAGAGCCCGCAGGTGCCAGTGCCCGACCACATCCCGGGCGAAGCGGTTGATATCATCAATGATAACGACGCAGCCGTGATCCTGTTGGCTGAGAAAGGCAACCATGGAGGTCATGGCTGGACGCTCCGCATCGCCACCAGACATGTTGTCTTTAAACACATCCAAGACGTCATAGCCCTTATAGCGGGCAAATTCGCGGCAACGGGTTTCCTGTGACGCCAAGCCATCACCTTTTGTTGCTTGCGCCGCCGAAGAGACGCGACAGTAAATGACGGCCTTCATCCTTTGCCTTTCTGTTCGTTCTACTGCTTCCATGTGTCCTCCTCTCCAGTCTCTGCGCGCATCATCCTGTCTCCCAGCAAGGATACCAAATCCGAGGGGTCATCAGGGGACGCTTCTGCCTCTTGTCCACAGATTTGCGCCACAGGATCGAGGTTAAACCCCAGATCGACAAACATCACGACAATGGACCAGAGCGTTTCGATCAACGCGCGCTGCTGGTCGAGCGACAGATCGCTCTCTTCCAGCATCGCGGCATAGAGCTCCCAATCCACGCTCAGGCTGGGTCGGGTGTTTGTAATATCTTCATCATGCGGCGGGACGGGCATGGCCTGGCTCCTTTCTTCAAATTGTTTGGGGAATATGTCTCGATCCAACTGCCCATCCACATCAGACAGATTGAGAACAAATATAGAACATGATGACACATAACCCATTGCAACGCAAGGAATATTTTCCCATCTTCTCTCCCCCGCGCTGACCTTGGCATAGCACAGCACGGCGTAAGCCGCCGGGGTGAGGCAAGGGTGTTTGAGGGTGACGCGGTGACCAAAAATATGGACGCCGCTCTCAAATCCCATACAGATGCAGGCATGACATTCGACGCGACATCAAAGACTGACAAAGCCGCACTCTATAAAGTGATGGTGCAGGTCGGAAAGCTGGAGGGCCATAAGGCCCTGGCCGCGATGGAACTGCCGTTTCCAAATGGCTGGGCTTTATCCGAGGGGTCTCTGAGCAACCTGCGCAAAGGCCAATATGATGCGCACCGGGCGCAGGTCATATATGACTGGCTCATGCAGCATCGGTTTGCGCAGGCGCATGCGGCGGACAAGCGGCTGTTTCCCGAAACATCCGAGCAGCAGTTCCAGCGGATTGTGGACGAGCGGGCGATAAAGGGACGTTTACGTGTTGTGACCGGGCGCAGCGGTATGGGGCTGGTGGAGCACGCCTCCCAGAGGCGAGACGACGCGGTGCGGATCAAGGCCGGGCAGGCATTCTGGTTTGAGTTGGAGCTGGACACGCCCGGCTATGCCGTGGCGTTGCAGGGGCATCAGGGCAAATGGGTGCCATTCGCGCTGGTCGATGGGACCGAGATGGTGGCCGAGGTCCGCGCGGGCGTGAATGTACTGCCGAGGATGGCGGATGGAGTGGCTGATACCCTGCGGGAGATGACCAGCCTCGGACCCAATCAATTCGTATTCGCAATCGCCCAGACCAGACGCTTCTCGACCGACATTCAAAGCTTGAGCGAAGGCTGCCTCAGCAACACATGCGTTCTCCACAGGATCGCCACCGTGTTGGACGTATAGGGTTTTTGAGGTTTTCTGCCGACGCTGGCCACAGTCGCGAAGAGCTGTTATTTGCGCGCCCGCATAGCAGGGGCATTCTCATCCCAGCCCTTCGAGGCCCTGGAGCGCCATAAGACGAGCATTGAGGTTCAAGAGGTCAGCATATTGCTGTGCGCCTGCGGTGGTGAGCGCGGTGGTGTTGCCACCCGTGCTGACGATCATGACATCCTGAGCAAAGGCTGTGACGGTGTCGATATCGGCGGCGATGGAGGCGGCCCCTGCGATCCTGGCGAGGGTGATGGCATCAAGGATGACGGGCATGGCGGTCTCGGTGACGAAGGCGGCGTGCTTTTCGTCCGAGGGCAGATCGGCGGGGGCGATCTGGCGGCTCTCCCGCTGCGCCTGCACCATGGCCGGTATTTTGGGGATGTCCCAGATATGGCCGAGCAGCTGGAAGATACGGGTCGCAGCTTTGGGATGTGAAATATTGGGCTGGCCATGTGTGGCATCCACCAGCTCAATCAGCATCACGATAGCTGAGATGGCAGCGGCGCGCGTTCGGATCAGCGGCCAGTCTTCGCGGGCATAGCCATTGATGGCCATCTCCATCGCATCATGATCGGCCTGGAGTTCGAGGCAGGGCTCGACAAAAACCTGATCGGCCTTGGGCAATTGATCCAAAAGCGGATTGGGCTTTGGCTTCGCCCGCTCCACGGCCCCAAAGCGGAGCGCCCCATCGGTCTCAGCCAGATAGGCGCGTCCGAGCAGATCAAAATGTCCCATCTGGAAATGGTGCAGCTACACGCACAACCATATGATTTATCCCTGACCACCTGCAATTCTATATCGACTATGACGCCATCGCCCGCGATCTGGACTACGATTACACCAAAGCCGAAATCGCGGGTGAGCGGCTGATCTACCGGGCGGCGTAGAGCGCCGCTGCGATATGATTCAGCGATACCATTTGGGACCCGAGAGCAAGGGGAACAGGCAGAACGGCAGGCCGAGGCCTCCGAGCAAGGTGAAGAACAGCCAAGACCCTCCCAAGGACAGTCCAACAAAGATAAGGATTGCGCATACCACAGCCAAAAAGCCGATGCTTCCGCCGCTGTGAACGCCGCCGTGATTGTCAGGGCCATAGCCCTTTCTTGCGCCACATCCGTGGCAAACGGTTGCGTCAGCGGCGATTTCGGTTTTGCAAAACGGGCAGATGATCATGGCCATGTATCAGTCTCTTTTGACTTGTCGGCGCCGTTCGATCAAAAGGGGTCCCTTTTGATATGTATATCCCCGTTCACCTGCCTGATCCGCATCTCATTGTTATCCACAGGTTTTTGCGCGGAGACAGGCTCACGTAACCCAGCTCCAGCGCCGATTGTAAAAGGGACCCCTTTTGCAAAGAGGAAATCGACCATGAAACAGGATTGCGTGGGGGAAAAAATCAGGCAGGCTAAGCCTATGACAGAAAGACAAAAAGGCCGGAAAATCGGCTATGTGAGGGTGTCGGATGCGGATCAATCAGAAGCACTGCAGGTTGATGCGCTGAACGCTGTCGGATGTGACATCATTTATGGAGACCTGGGCGTCTCAGGGGCCATCAAGGACCGGGCCTCGCTGGAAACCCTGCGCCGAGAATTGACCCAAGGCGATGTGCTGGTGGTGTGGAAACTGGATCGGCTCAGCCGGTCCATGTTGCATCTTTTGCAAATTCTGGATGATCTGAGGCAAAATGGTGTGGACTTCATTGCAGTGACGCAGGGCATCGACACGACCACTGCCGTGGGGCGGATGCTCTTTGGTCATCTCGCCGTGTTCGCAGAGTTTGAGCGAGAGCAGATCAGAGAGCGCACCAAGGCAGGCATGGAAGCCGCGCGGAAACGCGGGGTGCATGTTGGAAGGCCACGCGCAATACCGCCTGAGGTGGCCGCGACGCTCAGGGAACGGGTCATGACAGAGGCAGCGTCAGTAGAGGAACTCGCGGAGGAGCTGGGGGTGTCGGAGGCAACGGTAGCGAGAAGCATCATGTAGATTGCTTCATTCCAAGCAGCTATATGAACCGCCGCTTCGCTACATTCTGATCAAACGCTTCATTAGGCGGGAAACTCGGCTCGGTATAATGGGTCTGTCCTCACGTCGTACGGTACTCGCTTCTTTCGACGTCTGTGAACAACATGAACCAGGATAACTACATGCCGCCGACTATAGTAGGTACAAGGGCTACCGTTTTTGATCCCCGCAACCCCCGGAACACCGATTTCGGCGGCAATTTTTTCTAGTTCAACCCTTACCTCTGGCTTCACCTTGAGGTGACTGACGACATTGTGCGCTTCACTTATGGTAAATTTATTTTTGCCTATCGGAATCATTTCGGCCTCAACAGATTTTGCTTTGTTTACAGCGGCTCATCCGATCAAGCAAGGGACTGATCTAAACCATCAGGTTTCCTGCATGTCCCAACTACATGTTGTGCAACAACACAACATGTAGTATATTGTACAACTAGGCAGGAGTGCAGATGAAAAAGGGACATGAAACAACTTCGAAGTTACGGATCGTGGTGAACAACGCGGCGAAGATCGATCCAATATGCGAGAGTCTGAGGCCGCACGAGCCCAAGGAAGGCCATGCGGTGGCTGATGATGGCCTCCCTGTGGTTTCACGCTTGGGCAACGATTGGATCACGATATTTCGACACAGTTAAACGCGAAATTTGACTGCGATCGTGTTTCCGAAAATTGGATAGTGTAATTTTGTCGACGCGTCGGATTGGGCAGCATCACTAGCAGACTTCTCCATCTGAGTGTTCACTGTCATTCCGTAGCTGTTCAATTGTTTGATTGACAACTTGGAAACTTCAGCCGGATTCTTTCCGTTTTCAATTTCAACCGTCAGTGCTTTTGTTGGTGCGAGAATTCCAAACTCAATACAATAGTCATTGATTTCTAGTGTTTCGCGCTCGAAATTATCAACGCTTATCAATTCCGACCAAATTTTCATGTTTTCTAATTTGGTGTAAGTATCAAATTGACGTTTGCTAAAATTAACCCTAGTTGAAATATTAGTGCTTTGAATCTCTCGATCGTATTGAGCATGAGGAGTATTGGGGTCAAAGCGATCAGGCGGTTGATGATTTGAGAAAGGCTTATCTGTTACTTGTTCTGTTCTGTGCGAAACTTCCGACAAACGATCAGTGTGGTCAACGTCCGAATCGCACCATAATAATTCCCAAATGCCAGATACTGTAAACCGGTGAACAAAATTTGGCTCTTGAATTTCTTCAATTGATTGGGATTTTATAAGGCGATATGAGGATATTTCAAATATGCTTACTTCGTAAGGAGATATTCTTATTTTTATCGAAGAGTGCTCCACATAGAAACCTAAGCGCTCAGCTAATGATTCGACCATTGCCAATTTACTAGGGCCGTATTTTTGTTCGCGGCCATTTACGACACCAATTCTTTTTAGAAATTTTTCAGCGGACATGCGTGGATAATCGAGGCCAATTCGGCCCAATTTAGTTAAAATCTCAGCTATGAAGCCAACTCTTCCAGAAAGAAGGTGGAACGGTTGAAGTCGTGCCAGGCTCTTTGGGAGGAGCTGTAAGTAGAACGATATGAAAATAGCTGATACAGCAATCAGAAAGTAATCATTTAGAATCACACTCGATATGCTTCCTGGAAAGTGCCAGAAGTTTACTATTTCTAGAATGAGTAACGAGAGAACTGTCTTCGTAGAAAGAATAAAAAACGCCGAAAAGAGCTGTCTAGCGGCGCTAAATTCATTGAATTCTGAAATAACCTGCTCGATTCGGCTTTTTCGCGCTGTGTTAAAGCCCAAGTCATAAGCAACGTCTGCACCCTTCGACTTGGAATCGCTAGCGGCTTGTTGCAATAACTCCAAAGAAAAACACATTGATATATTTATGAGAAACACAGCCAACAGCAGCCAAGTGTTAGATATGTTTGCAATTGAGGTGAAAATGATTAAGAGAATGAATAAAGTCGAACAAATTGAAATGAAATTTATTATTGCTCGAATCATTTTGGCGGCCCCAAAGTAGCGTAAAATTCATTGTCGCTGCTGACCCTGAGGCTTGTTGGTTTCGATTGTCAATAAGAAGGATGTGTCTCAATGCCAATTGCTTCGTCTAGTGGCATCCACTACCGGTCATTCGCGGCCAACCCATAGGGCACATACCCGTCCGGCTTCGTCTCTGACCTGGTCGCCATCCCCCTGCGATGCCGCTCACACTCATCTGCCCAGAGCCAATACATGAGCAGCTTTGACAGCGGCCAATCTTCGAATGGGGTTTGGAGGCAGTGGGTAACCCAGCCGGCAAAATCCCCGCCTTGGGTCTGTTCGAGCCAATCCACATAGGCCCAGGAGCTTTGCGGCAGCTGCACCATCACCTCGGCACCTTGGCCATTTGGGTAGAGGCGCGTCTCCGTGGTTTGTCCTTCGTGGTGGTCGTCTATCTCACTCAAAAACTTCATAAATTCAATTTGGCTCATGAGTGCAGGATAGCACTTTTTGCGCCATCCTGCCGTAGGATCATATGCCTAACGCTCCATGCCGTGATCCTTGTCTTTGCTGCGATCAAAGCCCTGAAACGGCTTTTCCGGGCGATCCTCCAGCCCGTTGCGAATGCGTTGTAGAGCTTCACGAACCGCGACATCCTGGGGCGGGATATCCCAACCCTTGTCGTAAGATGCGACCAGTTTGCCGTCTTTGTGGATATCAAGGCGATCAATGGAACCGCCGTTAATGCCGTAATCTGAGGGTTCATCCATCATCCGCGCCTCAAAGCTATAGCCAGGCATTGAAGTGACACGCCCGTCGATCATAGGGTTCTGTGGCTCACTGTAATCGGTTGCAATGCCCGCCTCTTGAGTCTGTTCTGGGTCGAGCTCTTGGCTTTGATCCTGTTCCAATTGCGGCAGGTCCCGTTCGGGCTCTAACGCACCGCGCAACTCATGCAGGGCCTCTTCATGGCCTTGGCCATCCGTCTCCAGCCATCGGCCTTGACCGAACCTAGCGACCTCATCGCCATCATGGGTCAGGCGCTCAATGCGTCCGCCATCAATCCCGGAGGGGCTCGGATGATTATTCACCTGTGCCCGGAAGCTATATCCCGGCATGGTTGGCATCTCTCCGGAGTAGTACCGCATCGGCTCCGCGACGATGGCGCCAGTGAAGATAAGTTTCACCTCGGGGTCGAGCTCCGGTGGCTGGGGTTTGGCTGGCCGCTGTCCCAACCCCGTCCAGATACCCATGGCCCCACCGGGGGCGAGATTGGGCGCGGGCTGCGAGTATTGCATCTGCGGTTTGTGCTGGGGTGCTGCGTTATCCTTGTCACGGATGGGTGAGCCATCGGGGTGGGTCACACGGGTGAAAGCGTCTTTGCTGTCATCTTTGTCTTTCGACATGGGTGAACCTCATGGGTGCAAAAAAGAAAAACCCCGGCAGAGAACCCGCCGGGGTTGAATAGCATTTGAAGATCATGCCGCGTGTGTGTTGGTGCCCTTGGGAGCCAGTTCCGGGTCCCGGAACCAGCGGATTTTCCTGGCCATGATCGGGTTCATGTTCTCGATCAGCAGCAGTTGACGATCCAAAGGCAGACGGCGCAGTTCATCGGGATAGGCCAGATTGCGCTGTGACGCGGCCCGATTGTCCGAATAGGTCATTGTGTTGCCTGAAGAGGCCCCATCCTTGCCGTGGTTGGTGGTCAACGCATTGGAGACAGCCGAGGAGAAGTTCCACACCGTCGTGGTGCCACAGGCCGCCGCAAAATACTCCGTCGAGGTTTTGTCAGGTGACCCGAAATATGCCACCGCGCCCGAATTGGCGATGAAGCTCTCGTAATCTTCACCATAAACCCGACGGAGCTGGCATAAATCCTGGGTGATACCCCAGAGCTGAATACCAAACCCCGCCATCAGCCCATAGGCTTGTTCCACCATCGAGAGCCGCCCGAGCGCGGGCATCTCATCAAGGATGAACAGCACGGGCTTCTTGGGCTTGTCGGCCACATTGCGCGCATTGACCGTGATCGCCTGCTGCACCAGCAGCCGCAGGAACCGGCTGAAGGTATCCAGGCGATCCGCAGGCAGGATCAGGAAGATCGAGGTTGGGTCTTTCTTCAAATCCTCAAAGGTGAAGTCGGAGGTCGAGAGGCTCTCACGCAGCCGGGCAGAATCCAGCATATGGGTCTCGGCCTGGGCCGAGGCCATGACATTGGCCATCAGCTTGGGTTCCTTTTGCAAGGACCGCGCCCCGGTGGAAGCCACCAGATGATGCGGCGAGTTCGCCATATATTGGAACAGCTCCATCAGCGCGTCGCCGTTGAGCAACAGCAAATCCCGCACCGTGCCCAGATTGCGCCGCCCCTCATAGGCCTCATCAAAAGCCACCAGCAGGATCAGGCCCTGAATCAGCGTTTGGCCTCTTCGGGCCAGAAAGCTTCCCCCTTGGCGTCCTTCTGCACCAGAGCATCGGCCAGCAGCATGGCGTTCTCGGTGGCATCGGGGTCAGTGAGCGTGATCCAATCCAGGGGATTGAACCGGGCGGGTGTCATCTCCAGCCGATCCGCAGCGATGTTCCAGGGATCGACCAGATGAACCTCCTGGCCCATATCCATCCGCGCCTTGGCGGTGATGATGGCATTCTCCCCCTTGGGATCAATCACCAGGACCGAGCCCTCATAGCAAAGCAAGTTGGGGATGATATGGCTGATGCCTTTCCACGCGCAGGTGGGGGCAACGGTCAAAAGATGGCGATCCCCTTTATAGAAAATCCGCGCCAGCTCACGTCCGTTATGGGCCTGCCCCAGCAGGATGCCACCTCTGTCGAAAAGACGATTCCGGTGGAGATGGTTTGCATCGGCCCATCGAGCCGAGCCGAAGGTCGTGGGCACGTCCCCAAGTGCGCGAATGGCCTGACCGGCCCAAAAGCCCACCCCCCAGCAAAACCCGACTGCGGCCATCACAAAGGCGGTGCTCCAACCGAGCAGGCCGTGGTTAAACCCGGCGATCAAAACAGCCACACCGCCCACGACCACCGCTATGACAGCCCGCACAGGTGCCGCCTCCGGGAAGAAAAACCACCCCAAGCCAAAGCCAAACGCAGTGGCACCAAGCATGATCGCCACGCGCGTCCAGGCCACATCGACAATGGCCTGTTTGAGATCGGCTTCCAGGTCTTCATCAATGACCAGCGTGCCCTGGTTCAGATGTTTAGCAATTTGGTTCAGATTACTGGCCGAGCGGGACGCCCCCAACCGCGCCAATATCTCCGCCAGCAGCCGCTGATCTGCCTCTGGCATGGCGCGACGCTTACGATGGCGTGGAGCCTCATCCGCAAAAACCACCGACTTCACATAGGACGACAGGGGCATCGACCCGGCCTGACGCTCCAGCGCCGCGCGTTCCTCATCATTCAACCGGATGGAAAACGGCGGGGTCCGTGTTCTCGTTGATACACTCATGGCCGTGGCCCTCGCAGAAGCGCGTTGCGATGAGGCTTTAGAACATCGTTCCAGCGTTCAAGCTCCGCGAAGACCTCATCGAGGTCGCAGTTGCCTTCCAGAGTGTTTTCTTCTGTTTTATCAGCGTCAAATTTATCTACCGAGGTGTTCGAACTGACTCCCGACTTCTCCGCCATTCATCTATATCGGTTTACACATGCAGGCCCGCATTTTCGCCGGGCAGCTTCCAAGGCCCTCTTTTCCGCGAAGGCACGGCTTGCAGTCGGGAATTTCCGTTCCGCATCGACGCTTCAAACCTGTTCGGCGGCGGCCTGGGCGATGGCGCGGATGTTTTCGGTGCCGTGATCGGTGATAACGACGAAATTCGCGTCCTCCCGACCCCAGGTGACCATGTCAAAGCTATTGATCCTGCGCTCATCGAAATCCGGGCTGGCCCCGTCCGCGCGAATTTGGCAAAGCGCCACCACGCGCTGATCTGCATCCGTGTATATGAGTTGCGCGACGGGTTTGCCAACCGCCACAAGAAGGCGCGCGCCTTCAAAGGTCAAACCGTGTTCTGTCAGGTCAGGAATGCGGACCTGGGTGCCCACTGTTCCCGTCAACCATGTCTCGATATGGTCCGCCTCGGACGCAGGCACTTCAACCAGATGTCTGACCTGGGTTTCATAGACAGCATGATAATCGGCAATATCCGTCAGCCAGCTTCGGGCAGAGGCGACCTCCTCAATCGTGGTGCGGCCGAAGAAATATCCCGATGACGCTCCGACCCCCAGGGCAATCACAAGCGCCGATGCCAGCAGCCAGCCCGCGCGCGATGACGGCGCGTTCGGTGCGTTTGCCGGGATGGGGACGGGGGCGTCCTGAATAGCCGCGGCAAGGGCAAGCGGCACCGGCTCATCCGCCATGGCCGCGAATGCCTGCTTCGCAAGGTTATTCGCTGCCATCAGGGTCTCAAACTGCGCCTGCAGCCCCGGATCATCGGTCAGTGCGGTTTCAATTGCGCGGGTCTTGTCGGCGGTCAGTTCTCCATCCAGGAACGCGCTCAGCATTTCATCATCAATTTTCATGTCTGCGCCTCCTTCGCCCCGTCGATCCGCATGGCCAATGCTTTTCGGGCCCTGTGAACCCGGCTCATGACCGTGCCGATCGGTATCTCGAACAATTCGGCTGCCTCCGCATAGCTGTAACCTTCAACTGATACCGTCAGAAGCACCGAGGATAAATCGCCGGGAAGGGAGGCGATATGGCCATGCACCTCGCTGACCGCAAGGGCCGCATCGCCGGTTTCGGGCGACACAAGCTCTGTCGCGTCTTCTGCCGGAACATGGCCCTGACCAAGCCGCACACCGCGTTTCCGCATTTCACTGATCCACAGATTCCGGGTGATCCGAAACATCCAGCGATCCAGAGGCTGCGTGCGATCCCATTGATCCGCCCGGCTCAGGGCGCGCAGACAGGCTTCCTGCACCAGATCGTCAGCCTCAATGGCAGAGCGGGTCAGGCTCCGCGCAAATCGCCTGAGCCTTGGCAGAAGAGCTATGAGATCGCGCTTCAGATCTGTCGACACACCCGCCTCGCTCACGTTAACCCGCACCCCCGGGATTGTACGCGTCATTAGTGCCTTGAGTTCCACCGCGATGCAACGTGATTGCACGCAGCACCGAACCGCAGACAGACCCGTCATCGCAATGTCCGACATCGCATCGAACCCCTTACCCGGTTGCTTTTCAAAGGGTTTACGCGCGGCGGCACAAAAAAATTCCACTTTTTTCCGATTGCCGTGAATAAACGGCAATCCCGGCGCGTAGGTCTGATCAGTGAGGCTCAAATGCTCCACTGAATGCAGATTACACAAAAGGAGACCTAAATTATGAACCGCAAACTGATCGCCGCATGCATCGCCATGGCCAGCATCGCTGCCCCCGCCCTTGCTGACCCAGTCACCTCGTTCAACACCGATATCGGTGACGTGCTTGCCGCAGCCGATAACGGGATGACGGTTTACACATTCACCCAGGACACACCGAACCAATCCAATTGCTACGAGTCCTGCGCAAGCGCATGGCCGCCCTTCCTGGCCTCGGATACCGCAGAGGCGGAAGGTGCATTTGGCATCATTGACCGGAATGACGGAACCCGCCAATGGGCCTTGAACGGGCAGCCGCTCTATTTCTGGCAGGGCGATGCAGAGCGTGGTGATGTCACCGGCCACGGCGTTGGCGGCGTCTGGTTCGCCGCGCAGAACTAAGACCGGAGATGCACAGATGACACGTCTTGTTTTTCTGATTTCTGGCATCCTGTCGCTCGCGGCCTGCCAACCGGACGATCACACCGCATATGACAGCTATTCAGCCGGCTCATATGGGTCGTCCGAAGACTGATCCGCCATTTTAGCATGTGACAAATTTTGATGACGCGGCGGTCGCAGATAGTCTGCGGCCGCTTATTCTGTTGCCCTATCTAACTGTACGAACGGGGCTGCGCTGTCTGAACCGCAACAGATCGTCCAGATCAGGGAGATCTGTTCTGCCGCATACGACGTTGCAACCGGTCTGCCAGCGCGGCACGTGCCTCCGGGGTCATGTCCTGCAACTGATCCAGCAACACCCGATGTCCCTCGGTCTGTAACCCCTGCACATGTCCACGCTGCTGGCGCAGCAGGTCTGACATGGCCGCACGATCAAAGGGATCGGCCCGCAGGGCCGTGCTGACCTGCTGCATCGACCGGCCCAATCCGCGCAGATCAGGCTGCAATCTGCTTCGATCCGCCGTCAGCCGCGCCCGCAATGCGGCCCGATCCTCGCGATCCAGCACAAAGGCCAGCGGGCCCAGCCCGATGGCGCGCAACCCCATAGGCCCGTCAGCATCCACCGGGCCACTGCCGATCCGACCCAGGGCCGCACCGGAAATAACGCCAATGATCAACAGGTTGGCAGCCAAAGACAGCGCAAGTGCGATTTTCACGCCGCGACCTGCTGACCGGCGCGGAGGCGCAGGTGGACCCGGCGGGGTTGGCGGTGTCGTTTCAACCATCTTCTTACCCTTCTTCCCCGAATGACAGCAGCAGACTGTCAATGCCCGGCATCAACCCGGTGCTGTCGCCCCCCGTCAGACTGGTCAACTGCCCGTTCAGCAGCAGATCCACACTGTCAGTGGCATAAACCCCGATCATCAGCCCGGCGACCCCGGCCACGGCCAGACCCGACAGGCCGGGCCAGCCGCCGATCGCCCCCAGACTGCGCATGACCCAACCCGCCCCGCGCCCTGCCTCTGCGGGGGGTCCGGCCTGAACCGCCAATGCATCTGCCAGCACCCGCGCGCTGAGATCCGGGCCCGGTGTGGCATCCCGGCGGGCTTCGGCAAAAAGCGCCGCAAGATCATCTTTATCCGTCCCCATAGCCCAATGCCTCCTTCTGCCCTGCAAGCGCCACCGCCAGGGCACGTTTGCCACGTGCCGTCAGACTTTCCACCGCTTCAACACTGATGTCCAATACCGCCGCGATTTCCGGGTTCGACACACCTTCGATATGGCGCAGAACAACCGCCTGTCGCTGCCGTTCCGGCAGGCGTGCCAGGGCGGCATCCAGGGCGGCCATCCGCCCCTGCCGCATCAACCCCGCCTCGGCGCTTTCCGCATCATCCGCAGGCTCTGCCACCGTATCAAGACCCACCGCGCGCCCGGACCGGCGCAACCGGTCGACAATCAGATTGGCGGTCACCCGGTAAAGCCAGGTGCCCGGCCGCGCCGCGCCATCGCTGCGCCAATCCGCCGCCGCGCGCCAAAGCCGCAACATCGCCTCCTGTGCCACATCCTCGGCCTCGGCCCTGTCCCCCAACACACGGGTCGCATGGCTCAGGACACGGGGCAGCAACCGCCCGGTCAACACCCGCGCGGCTCCCTGATCTCCATTGGCATAGAGCACCATCAAGGCCCCATCCTCCAATTGATCCAGCTCGGCATCCACCTGCACCATGCCCCTGCTTAAAGCAGAAATCGTTTAATCTGTATCAAAATTCTCTGCCTCCGGGTCAGCAAGTTGCTGATCTCGAACGCGAATTTTGATGCGCGGTGATGCAGCATAAAACGATTTCGCTGTAGCGCGGCTGTCGGGACACGGCAAAGGTCTTGCGCCCCTGCCGCGCCCCATCCATCTCAGCCGTTGTCGCGGCCGAAACCGGAGCGGTGACCGCCGCGCCGCTCCCGCATCTGCTCTGCTGCTGCCTCGAACTCCTCGGCGCTGATCGTGCCATTGCCATCCGCATCCAGCCGTTCGAACATCCGGGCCTGACGACGGTCCTGCCGGGCTTCTGCTGCGGCCTCCATCTCGGCTATGCTGATCGCGCCATCGCCGTCACTGTCCAGACGCTCCAGCATCTGATCGGCCCGCGCGGCGATCTGCTCCTGCCCGGAGGCGATCATCTCATCGCGGGTCAAAAGCCCGTCGCCATCGGCATCACTGCGCGAGAACCGGGTGTCGCGATGGCTGGTCATCTCTTCAAGGCTGACCGCCCCGTCACCGTTCTGATCCAATTCCTCAAACGTCACCTGTGGCCCGCGCGGGCCGCCGCCGCCCTGAGCGAGTGCCGGAATGGCAGCGCAGAGTGCCACGGAAACCAGACCACCCAGAATAACTGTCTTGCGAAGGGACATGCGAATTCTCCTTTTTCATTGCCTGTCTGATCCTTTCCACGGGGCAGTTTCGGAATTCCGTCGAAAAAAATTGCCGGGCTGCTGTCGCGACGAACTGCCCCTCTGTCCGCGGGTCCGCACAAGTGCTACATGCGAAATCAGAAACCCCGCGATGGCAGAGCCCAGATGACCCATACCCCCGACACTCCGACATTCGAGATCGGCGCGCCCGAGCGCCCGGTCTGGCCTGCCATCCGGCGCGGTCTTTTCCAGCGCTGCCCGAATTGCGGCAAGGGCCATCTGTTCCAGAGCTATCTGAAACTGCGCCAGAGCTGTGAAAGCTGCGGCGAAGACCTCAGCCCGGCCCGCGCCGATGACGGTCCTGCCTATCTGACCATTCTGGTCACCGCCAAGCTGTTGGGCACGCTGATGTTATGGGTCTATACCACATGGCAGCCCGGGCCTTATCTGCTGTCGGCGATGTTTTCTGTTGGCGGGGTTGCGATGGCCCTTTACCTCTTGCCCAGATTCAAGGGGATGATCGTGGGGATACAATGGGCCAAACGCATGCACGGGTTCTGAAACCCCGGGCGACCCCCGGGCGGTGCTGCCGTGACAGACCAACCCGACAAGACCGCCATCCGCGACGCGGCAACCGTGATCGTTCTGCGTGACGCGGCAACGCAGCCCTGCGTTCTGATGGGCCAGCGCGGCAAGGAGGCGGCCTTTATGCCGTCGAAATTCGTCTTCCCCGGCGGGGCGGTGGATGCGGTCGATGCCGGTATTCCGCTGGCCCGCCCGTCACCCCCGCTGTCGCCGCCTGCCTTGCGGCCAAATCCGACACCCCGGCCAGTGCCGTGATCGCGGCGGCGACCCGTGAGCTTTGGGAGGAAACCGGCCTGCTTCTGGGCCGCACCGATGCCCGCGCGGCCGCAATGGAGGCGCCCAGAGGCTGGCGCGGATATCTCGCCACCGGGTTTCTGCCTGACGGTGCCGCGCTTGATTTTATCTTTCGTGCGATCACCCCGCCGGGACGTTCCCGCCGGTTTGACGCCCGGTTCTTGCTGGCAGATGCCCGGTCTCTGGCCAGCGACCCCGATGACTTCACCCGCGCCGAAGATGAGTTGAGCCATCTGCAATGGGTGCCGCTGGACAAGGCCCGCGCCTTTGACATGCCGTTCATCACCGAGGTGGTGCTTGCCGAACTTGCCGCGCGTCTGAACGGCACCGCCCATAAGGGTGTGCCGTTTTTCAACAATGCAGGTGAGATCAGCCGGTTCGAAAGACTGTGAGGCAGGGAGCGAGGGGCCAGCCCCTCGCGCTCCCCGGCGTATTGGAGACAAGAAGAAAGCCAAGCCATGTCTCCGCCGTTTCCGGTTTCAGGACATCCGGCATTACAAATCAAAGACCCGCGCGCCCAGACTCAACCACAGTGGCATTGTCGCGAAACTGATCAGGGTCTGCATGGTGATCATCGCCGCCATCAGGGGCGCATCGCCGCCCAGTTGCCGGGCCAGCGTATAGGCGGCCACGCCTGTGGGCAGCGCGCCATAGATCAGCGCCACCTGCGCGCTGAGCGGATCAAGACCAAGTGCCGGAGCCGTCAGAAGAAGCGTGCCGGGAAAGATCACGATCTTGCCAAACCCGGCCAGGGCCATCGGCGCGATCTCGGCCCTGAGCCCGCGCAGTTTCAGGTTCGCCCCCACGCATAGCAGCATGACCGGCAGCGCCGCCTGCCCCAGGATCGTCAGCGTATCATGCAGAACCGGCAGCGTCCGGAAGCCCCCGACATTGAATGCCAGCGCCGCCAGAATGGCCAGGATCAACGGGTTGGTTGCCAGTTGCCTCACCGCCGCCCGCAACATATTTCCGCCCTTTCGGGGCAGCATCACGGCAAAAAGGCTGATCACGGTCAGATTGACGACAGGCACCAGAATGGCCGCCCCCAATACGGCCAGTTGCAGGCCCGGCGCGCCGAAAAGCGCCTCGGCCACCGCAAGGGCGACAAAACTGTTGAACCTGCCCGCCCCCTGCATCACAGAGGTGCCGACCGCCCCGCCCCGGCGCAGAAGAAACCCCGCGATCACACCGAAGCCTGTCGCTGCAAAGAAACCCGCATAGAGCACGGCGGCAAAGCGGCCAAGCCCCGCTTCGCCCAGATCCGCGGTTGAGATACGCACAAAAAACAGGGCGGGCATCAGCACGAAATACACCAGCCTGTCGTTCAGATCCCAGAACTCATCAGACGGGATGCGCCCGCGGCGCAGCGCATATCCGGTCAGGATCAGAAGAAAAATGGGCGCAATCGCAAGGATGATCGTCATCTCAGAGACTGCCTGCGAAAATCAGCCCGATAGAGGCCACCACCAGCACGATCCCCCAGATCTCCTTGGGTGAGGACTGTTCTTTCAGCCAGAAGGCCGAGAACAGGAAGGTGAAAACCAGTTCGATCTGGCCCAGGGCTTTCACATAAGCCGCTGTCTGCAGGGTGAAGGCGGTGAACCAGGCCAGCGAGCCGAACATCGAGGTCAGCCCCACCAGCGCAGACACCCGCCAGGAGGCCAGCACCCTTGCGATCTGCCCAGCTTCGCGCCAGGCCAGCCAGACACCGAGCGTCACAGTCTGCACCACAGTTGCCGCCGCCAGGGTGAAGGAGGCGCGCAGGAATACATCGCCATCCGGCAGTGACAGGGAGGCCCCGCGATAACCGACCGCCGAGATACCGAACAGCACGCCCGAGGCCAGACCATACCCCGAGGCCACATTGAAAACCCGCGCCTTCCAGGGCAGCGCGCCCCCAGCTTCTGGCGGATCTGACAGCAGCAGCACCCCGATGAACCCCAAAGCGATGGCCGCGATGACCGGCGGGGAAATCGCCTCTCCCAATATCGCGAGGCCCAGAAGCGCTGTCAGGATCACTTCGGTCTTTTTCAGGGTGATGCCGACGGCGAAATTCCGGTGTGCGAACAGCGCCACAACGCACATCGTGGCCAGCATCTGGGCCATCCCGCCAGAGATCACGAAAGCCCAGAACCACCCATCCGGTGCGGGCAGGGCCTGATCTGAGACGCCGGAATAGACCGCCACGATCACCGCCACCAAAGGTGCCGAATAAAGAAACCGCGCCCAGGTCGCGCCGCCGGTGGACAGGGTGGTGACCTTCAGATGCCGCTGCAACAGAAACCGCAGATTCTGCATGAAAGCGGCAAAGATGGTGACAGGTATCCAAAAGGGCATACCTTCTCTTCGCGCCTAACGCCCCGGTCTACAAGTCCGTTCGCGACCAGAGCGGATGCGGCACCGGGTCTTTCGGGCGAAACAGATGGCGGCGAAAGATGGCGGCATAGGACCGGTAGAAATACCCGTCATTCCGGTTCAAATACCTGTCTTTATGAGAGAAATACAAGGCTGGTATCTGATACCAGGGCAGGCGTGGATGCATGTGATGGACCACGTGGAAATTGTTGTTGAGGAACAAAAAGGCCAGCGGCCCCTGATCCTCGATAATCACCGTGCGTCCGCTTGCACGGTCATGGGCGCGATGTTCCAGAAAGGTGCGGATTTTCAGAACCGCGATGCCCATATAGCAGGCCAGAAGATAGGCCCAGAGGGGCATCGGCGCGACCAGAACAAGAATCAGGACCGGCATAATTGTCGCCACATGCCACAGCCAGGCCCGCAAAACCCCGCGATCCCCGCTCCGGACTTGCCGCCAGTCCCCGATCATGAAGGCCGTTTGCGACACCACCGGGCCCAGCAGAAGCCGCCCGATCAGGGTGTTATTGGCCATCAATATGATCCGCAGTGGGCGTGGCAGCCGGGTCCAGACAGCCGAGTCCAGATAGTTGGATTCCGGGTCGTCATAGGGGTCGGTCAGGTTGCTATCCAGATGATGGTCCAGATGCATATCGCGAAACCGGATGAAGGGGATGCACAGGTTCAAGGACGCAAAGACAATCGCCTCATTCAAACGGCGGGCCCTGAACGGATGCCCATGGGTCACCTCATGTTGCAGGGAAGACTGCAGCGCGATGGTATAGGCCCCCAACCCGATCGCCAGCGGAAGCCAGATCATCGGCAGCAGGAACAGCGCAAGACACCAACCCAGATAACACAGCACAATGACAAGAACAGTCGGCCACTCGACGCGCATTCAATCTCCGATGTCATATGGCAAGGCAATCCCCGGCCCTGCCATATCCGCCTAACAGAGCTTGCTTTTTCGGGGCAGTCCGGGTTTTCTCAGCAGAAATCCAACAAATGTGATAATAATAAACAATGCTGGAATTAACCGACAAACGTCATCGCGCCGCCCTGTTTCGAGAGCGTCTGGCTGCGGCGCTGGCCAGTTCGGGCCTGTCGCGGGCGGGTCTGTCGCGGGCCATCGCGGTGGACCGTTCCACCATCACGCAGCTTTTGATGGCCGAGGATGCGCGGATGCCCGGTGGCCATCTGGTGGCCACAGCCGCCCAGGCGCTTGGCGTTTCTGCCGACTGGCTTCTCGGGCTCAGCGACCGGCCCGAACTGGCCGGCGACATTCTTGCCACCAGCCTGTCCCTGACGGAAACCGGGCGCTCCAGCGCCATTGATGACCAGATTTTTGCCTGGCACAAAGAAGCTGCGGGTTTCAAAATCCGCCATGTGCCCGCAACCCTGCCCGACATGTTGAAGACCCATGAGGTGATGCGGTGGGAATATGCCCCGACCATGAACCGAAGGCCCGATCAGGCGATTGGTGCCGCCGAGGCCCGGCTTGACTGGATGCGCAGCAGTCAAAGCGATTATGAGATTGCACTGCCGCTTCATGAACTGGAATGCTTCGCCCTGGGTCAGGGGTATTACACTGGCCTTGATGCCGATCTCAGACGGGAACAGATCGACTGGATCATCGAGGTTTATGACCGGCTTTACCCGACATTGCGGATGTTCGTTTTCGATGCGCATCGGGTGTTTTCCGCCCCCGTCACCGTGTTCGGCCCGAAAATGACGGTGATCTATATGGGCCGCCATTATGTGGCCTTCCGCGACCGGAACCGGGTGCGCGGTGTCAGCCAGCATTTCGACTGGCTGATCCGCGAAAGCCTTGCCTCTGCCCGGCAGAGCCCGAAAATCCTGACCGCGCTACGCCACCGGATCAAGGATTGACGCAAGGCCCGGGGTCAGCGCGGGGCGCCGATGGCCCGGCCCACCCCCTCAGGTTCGGGCAGGGCGGCATGGGCTCCGGCCGCGGCGGTCAGAACCGCGCCCACATCCGCACGCGGCAGCGCCGGCCGTCTTATGGTCAGGTCCATATGCAGCAGCATCTGTTCACATGTGGCCGCCAGCCCTGCCCTGCTTTGCATTTCATGCCACAGATGCAGATGTTTGCCCGCCGCATCCAGCACCCGTGTGGTCACCGTGATCCGGTCACCGATATCAACCTCCCCCAGATGGCGGATATGGGTTTCGACGGTGAACACGCTGTGCCCTTCAGTCACGCAATTGGCATCCATGCCCGCCCAAAGCAGTAACCGGTCACAGGCATTGGAAAAGGCGGTCAGGTAATGGGCTTCATTCATATGCCCGTTATAGTCCACCCAGTCAGGCGGCACCTGCCGGTCCAGCGTCACCGGCGGGGTGGCCAGATCCGGCATCTGCGGCGCCAGGGACACCTCGTGATCGGCAAGACCCGCGCCCAGACCCGGTTCGCGGCGCAATTTCAGGGCGCGCAGGACCGCAACAACCGTGTCAGGGTCATCGCCCGGCAACATCTCTGCCAGCCCGTCTGCATCCAGAACCATTCCGATTGAGTGCAGAACCTCCCCCGCACGCATCAGAAACTCAGGCGGTGTCGCCGGGCCACCCTCGATCTTTACCTGCGGAAACAGCCAGACCGGCATCCGGCCCGCCATCGACAGAATCTGTGCAGGTCGCGGTGCGCAGCCCTGCAAATCCTCCACCCCCAATGTGTACGACGCGGCGGCAATCACCACCTCGGGGCCGATGCTGGCCTGTACCGCCTGATACATCTTGCGCTTCAGGGCCAAGCGGTCGGGCAACCCGTCCTGCACCCAGTCTGCCCCGGTCACAGCCTTGGTCAGGCTGTCAGGATAGGTGACTGTGCCCGCAGGTGGCAGCGCCACATCGTATAGCGCAGGCAGGGCGGCACGCGCCGCCGCAAGTGCCTCTTCCACCCGCGCATCGGCACCGGGTTCAGGGTCGAAGACCCGAACATCCCATCCCATCAGCACAAAGCGCGCCGCCCAGGCACAGCCGCGCGTACCGGCGCCCAAAAGCGCCATCTGACCTGTCATGCTTACCCCCCTGTCGCGTGACGTGCCGACACCATAACGTCGCCGCAACCGGGCTCAATAGGGCATCGGAATCGCGCGATGGGTGGTGTTGATTTCGGCCAACACGTCATCTGACAGAACCACATCCAGCCCCTTGAGAATATGCTGTAACTGGTTTGTCGTTGTGGCCCCGAAAATCGAGGATACCGGGAAAGGCCGCTGCACCGTGAAGGCCAGGGCCATATGAACCATGTCCAGCCCGTGGCGGTCGGCGATTTTCTGATAGGCGTCCACGGCCTGAAACGCCCGGTCGGTTTTCCGCCCGCCCAGATTTTCGACCAGCGACATGCGGGACCCCGCAGGGATAGCGCCCTGCTGGTATTTCCCGGTCAGAAGCCCGGCTGCCAGGGGCGAAAACGCCAGAAGGGTCAGGGCCTCATTGACCGCCAGTTCCGCAAGATCACTGTCATAATGACGGCAAAGCAGCGAGTATTCATTCTGAATGGACGCGATCCGCGGCAGGCCCCTTTCCTCGCTGAGACGCAGCCATTGCGCGGCCCCCCAGGCACTGTCATTCGAAAGCGCCAGATGGCCCAGCTTGCCCGCCGTCACCAGAGTTTCCGCCGCCTCCAGTATCTCGACCATATGGGCCAGGGTCACCGCCTTGTCCTGGCCCGAGGGGTCATAGTCCCAGATCTGGCGGAAATGGAAGCTGCCGCGATTGGGCCAATGCATCTGATAGATGTCGATCCGGTCGGTTTTCAACCGTGTCAAAGACCCCTCAAACGCCTTCAGAAAGCTGGCCCCGGTGATGTCCTGTCCGGGGCGAACAAATACCTCGTTCCGGCCGCTGACCTTGGTGGCCAGAACCAGATCATCACGCCGGGCAGGGTTTGCGGCGATCCAGTTGCCAAGGATCTTTTCGGTATGGCCGACGGTTTCGGCCCGCACCGGGTTGACCGGATACATCTCCGCCGTATCGACGATGTTGATCCCCGCCTCCAACGCCATATCCATCTGCCGGTGCGCGTCGGTTTCCGGCGTCTGGTTGCCCCAGGTCATCGTGCCCAGACAGAACTGGCTGATTTGGGTCTTGCTCTGGCCCAGAGGGATATATTTCATCGGCGGGATTTCCTTTCAAAGCGCATCGGCTGAATGTTGAGGCACATTCACGGTTTGGACCCAGAAGTAACCGCTACTGCGTCAGGGACAAGCGCAATCCAAGGGTCCGGCCTGCTCTCGCCCTGTTACCGATCTGTGCGGTTTGCGACATGGGAAAGGGCGCAAACCGCACAGACCGCCGGACGGGCGGCATGCGAGGGTGCCCCTATGTTGCACATACCGGTTCCATGCGCCTGATTCTGTCTTTCACCGCCCTTTTCCTTTCCATCATCCTTCTGCAACTCAGTTCCGGCGGCGTCGGTCCGCTTGATGTGCTGTCGGGCAGCGAACTGGGCTTTTCCCATGGCCAGATCGGTCTGCTTGGTTCTGCCCATTTTCTGGGTTTCTTCATCGGCTGCTGGTGGGCCCCGCGCCTGATGGGGTCAGTGGGCCATTCCCGCGCCTTCGCTGCCTTCACCGCCACCGGGGCGATTGGCCTTCTGGCCCATATGCTGGTTATGGATGCCTATGCCTGGGCATTGATGCGCGTCGCCTCGGGCCTGTGTATCGCGGGGTGCTACACGGTGATCGAGGCCTGGCTGCAATCGAAGGTGACCAATGCCACGCGAGGGCGCGCCATGGGCACCTACCGGATGGTCGATACCGGCGGCTCGCTGGTGGCGCAGCTTCTGATCGGGGTGCTGGCTCCGGCCTCCTATGTCTCGTATAATCTGCTGGCGATCCTGTGCTGCGCGGCCCTTCTGCCGCTGACACTGACCCGGATGTCGCAACCTGAAACCCCATCAGCGCCGCGCCTGAAACCAAGCCTTGCCTGGCATCTGTCGCCGCTTGCCGTGGCCGGCGTCATCGTCTCTGGCATCAGCAGCGCAGGCTTCCGCATGGTCGGCCCGCTTTACGGGCAGGAGGTCGGGCTGGCAGCCAGCCAGATCGGGTATTTCCTGGCCGCCTTCGTACTTGGCGGGGCGTTGGTGCAACTGCCCGCAGGCTGGCTGGCTGATCGCTATGACCGCCGTTGGGTTCTGATCGGGGCCTCCGGCGCGGCAATCCTTGCCAGCGGCGTAACACTTGTGCTGGCCAGTCAGGGCACCATTGCGATTTTCACCGCCGCACTGCTGTTCGGCGGGCTGACTTTTCCGATCTATTCGATCTCGGCGGCCCATGCCCATGACTGGGCCGATGACAGCCAGCGGGTCGAGCTCTCCGCTGCGCTGATGTTCTTCTATGCGGTCGGGGCGATTGTCGCGCCTTTGGTCAGTTCCGCCCTGATCACCGCATTCGGCCCCCCGGCCCTGTTCGTCTTCATCGCCGCAGGCCATCTGGGGCTGGTCCTGTTCGGGCTGATCCGTATGCGCCGCCGGGCCAGTGCGGGAACCCGCAACCCCTATATCTGGATCCCCCGCACCTCGTTTCAGGCCGGGCGTATCTTTCGCCGTCCCCGCTAGGACCAGACCAGAATTCTGCACCACATATGCATTGCACAGAGGGCATCGTCTGAGCCGAGGGGTGGGCGAGAAGCGCCCGCCCCGTGGGGGCGGTACGGGCGCTGCCCGGCGGGCGTAAGGATGATGTGGGGTCTTTCAGAATTTCAGTCCGAATCTATAGGGCCATAACCCTGGAGTTTTCTGCCACTGGTCCTTGCACCGGCCTTGGGCTAAACCCGGCCCGAACAGACCGACAAGGCAGGTACGACGATGGCGCGCACCCTCATCACCTCGGCGATCCCCTATATCAACGGGATCAAACATCTGGGCAATCTGATCGGCAGCCAGTTGCCCGCCGATCTCTATGCCCGATACCTGCGCGCCCGGGGGCAGGAGGTGCTGTTTCTCTGCGCCACGGATGAACATGGCACACCGGCAGAACTCGCCGCTGCAAAGGCGGGCAAACCCGTGGCGGAATACTGCGCCGAGATGTGGGAAGTTCAGGCCGCGCTGGCCGAGGGGTTCCGCCTGTCCTTCGATCATTTCGGACGGTCCTCAAGCCCGCAGAACCACCGCCTGACCCAGCATTTCGCAGGCCGTCTGGCCGAGGCCGGGCTGATCGAGGAGGTTTCGGAAAAGCAGGTCTATTCCAACGCCGATGGCCGATTTCTGCCTGATCGCTATATCGAGGGCACCTGCCCCAATTGCGGCTATGACAAGGCGCGCGGCGACCAGTGCGAGAACTGCACCAAACAGCTTGACCCGACCGATCTGATCGACCCGCACAGCGCGATTTCCGGCTCCACCGATCTGGAGGTGCGCGAAACCAAGCACCTGTATCTGCGCCAATCCGCCCTGCGCGATCAGTTGGGCGACTGGATCGACAGCAAGAGCGACTGGCCGATCCTGACCACCTCGATTGCGAAGAAATGGCTGACCGATGGCGACGGGTTGCAGGACCGGGGCATCACCCGCGATCTGGACTGGGGCATTCCGGTCAAACGCGGCGATGCGGACTGGCCGGGGATGGAAGGCAAGGTGTTCTATGTCTGGTTCGATGCGCCGATCGAATACATCGCCTGCGCCGGGGAATGGGTCGATGCAGGCAAGGGCACCGATTGGGAATGCTGGTGGCGGACGGACAAGGGGGCGGATGACGTGCGCTATGTCCAGTTCATGGGCAAGGACAATGTGCCGTTCCACACGCTCAGCTTTCCGGCCACGATCATCGGTTCGGGCGAGCCCTGGAAGCTGGTGGATTACATCAAATCCTTCAACTACCTGAATTATGATGGCGGGCAGTTCAGCACCTCTCAGGGGCGCGGCGTGTTCATGGACCAGGCGCTGGAGATCCTGCCCCCCGATTACTGGCGCTGGTGGCTTTTGAGCCATGCCCCCGAAACCTCGGACAGTGAGTTCACCTGGGAAGCCTTCCAGCAGGATGTGAACAAGGATCTGGCCGATGTGCTGGGCAATTTCGTCAGCCGCGTCACCAAATTCTGCCGCTCGAAATTCGGCGAGACCGTACCAGAGGGGGGAAGCTATGGCCCGCAGGAAGAGGCCCTGATCGCCGATCTGCAGGCCCGTCTGACCGCCTATCAGGCCCATATGGATGCCATCGACATCCGCAAGGCAACGGCAGAGCTGCGCGCGATCTGGGTGCTGGGCAATGAATATCTGCAATCCGCCGCCCCCTGGACCGCTTTCAAGACCGAGCCGGAGCGCGCCGCCGCGATCACCCGGCTGGCCCTGAACCTGATCCCGCTTTACGCTACGCTTTCAGCCCCTTTCATCCCCGATGCCGCGGCCAGAATGCTGGAGGCGATGGGGGCGGCAGCGGCCTGGCCCGAGGAGACCGGCGCGGCCCTGACCACGCTACCGGCGGGCCACGCCTTCACCGTGCCGGAGGTGTTGTTCTCGAAAATCACCGATGAGGCCCGCGAAGACTGGCAAACCCGGTTTGCGGGGGTGCGAACCTGATCTGAGCATGCGAGAGATCGCAGAGGTCGGGAGCGAGGGGCCAGCCCCTCGCGCTCCCCGGGATGTTTGTGAAGCAGAGAAGCCAGAGGGGCATGGTACGCCACCTTAAATCTGGACCGCCAATCCCTGCCCTGCAGCAAAACGACCGCAGAATGCATTCTGGAATGTGTTCAAGAACGTTCTGGCAGCAGTACCAGCGGCATGTATTCTTCATGCGCAGCAGATACATAGGAGATATGCAATGGCAAATGCTCAGAATACTCTACTTGCTCATGAATCAGCAGACGCCCTCACAGATGGGAATGCGATTGATCATAACGAAGCTGCGCAACTGATGGAAACCATCGCGACGTATCAAATGGACCACGTTGTGACTAAATATGCCGCAGAATTCGATGTACCACAGCCTCTTGCAAAAGAGCACGAGACCGAGCTGAAACGCTACTTTCAGCTGGCCGCGCTGAACCCGACATTCGATTATGGCATGGCATGGCAGGTCCGGTCGATGACCTTTGGCATACATTCATCTTGTTTACCAAGGACTACCAGTGTTTCTGCCATGATGTCGTCGGGCGCTTTCTTCATCACTACCCTGACAGAATGTATAATGGGGAAGTTCAGGGGGAAAACGTTCAAACCAATGATACCATGGAGTGGTACGCAAGGTTTCTGCACGACTATGCAATGCTGTTCGGTCAGGCGGCGCCGGCTCATATCTGGCCACCCGTGAAGGAATGGGGCAACGTGGTCGGCTCGTTGTGCCGCGTTTGCGGCACGGATCCTTCCCCTACTGATCCGGATCCGGGTCCGACCCCCGTCTAGGCTCAACACTCCAGACACGGCCCGACGGGTATCGCTTACGTCCTGCCCATCGGGTCGTATTGGCCATCGCCTTCAGACGCTGGTGTTTTGGATCTGGCAAGCGTGAAAAGCTCTGAAAAGGAGGCGCTCATTAGGATCATCGTCATTGGAAAGTTTCCGCCATTGCAAGGCGGGGTCAGCACGTTGGTTTGGAGATCAGCCACTTTGGCGGTAGAGGCGGGCCACAAGGTGGAAATCGTCACAAATTCAGCAAAGTCTGTGCCAAGCAATATGATTGGGCTGGGTTGCGATGCCAGAACGATGCCCGGGTTGCGGGTTCATCAGATCGCCCAGATTCCAGAGCGTTCATTCATACCGTGGGCGAGGCCGGATCACAGCCAACTTGTCGGCAAGGCACTGTCCCTGACTGCGACCGAAAAATGTGATCTCTTGGTAGGATGGTACTTTGAGCCTTACGCCGTAGCCGCTGCATCTGTAGCCCTTTTGCGAAATATACCCCTGGCGGTCCTGCATGCAGGCAGCGACGTTGGGCGCCTCACCAGGTATGAAGAGCTAAGCGCGACGTACAAATCAGTCATTTCGAAAGCAGATTATGTGATTGTCAGCGGGGACGCAGCACAGCAAAAACTTAAGCACCTTGGTTTGAAGGACAGGCAGGTCGTGGACTGCGGCTCCCTGCCGGTTGTTCAACAAAAGAAGCTGCCAAGCTCGGCAAAAAGAGAGGTGAGCGTGGCGGATTTCATCCAAAAACATCTTGGCCCCACAATAGGTTCCAAAAGCTGGGTGCGCCGGACTTACGCGTCATGTGATACCGCTCTTCAAGATGCGATTCTGGCACAGCGCCCCAGTCAGAATCTATTGTCAGAAGATACGCCAATTATTGCAATGTTTGGAAAGATTCATCCAGCCAAAGGGTTTGAGGCTCTGCTTGCCGCTGCTGATCAGCTTGACCCTGACAGACACGGACAATTCCGTTTGATGCTCAATCTGTCAGGAGATGAGGATAGGGTTCTGACGCTGCTTAACCTGCTGTCCTCACGATATCCGCGCCTTGCGAAAAGAACGGTTTTATGCCCGATAGCCCACCCAGCACTGATGCCGGAATTGCTTGGCGCGTGTAGTATCGTCTGCATTCTTGACAGTGGCTTCGGTATCGTACCGCATCAGCCCCGGATGGCCCGCGAAGCCCTGAGCGCCGGAGCAGCAGTTGTCGCAACTGTGGAAAGCATCTCGAAATCACAAATCGGGAAATATATGCAGCATGAACTCAACTGCATGATCGTCGATGTCGCATCAGATGCCGCTGATCTTGCAGGATGTATGGGCAAGCTGCTGCAAGACAGAGAGACACTGCGACGCTTGCAAATCTCTGGCCGGGCGTTGTCGGCAGTCGTTGAACGCAGCGCCGACCCGCGCGGGCCACTTCTGGCGTTGATAAACGCGGCGAAAGCCCGCGACTTTCAAAGTAAAAGCCGTGCGCTGACATGACCGATATCAGCACCAACAAATCTGCCAACGCAGTGATGAAAGCGGATACACCAGACGATCTGAAGCGTTTGACCTATCTGATCAAATTATGTTGGCTATCACTCGAGCCCCCTAGCAGGCTTCTCTTGCTCGGCGTCATCGGCTTGGTCCTTGTCACATCCTATGGCGCCACACTCGCACCCCTGTTGTTTGCCCGCTTCATTGATGCCTTGTCGCTGGACATTGGGTTTACAGCAGGAGCCGGAGTTCTGATCGCAAGCTTTCTTATCGCCTACTGGCTGTCATATCTCGGTCGTGAGGTTTTGTGGATTACGGCTGGCCCTGTTCAGCAACGCATACAGCGCCGTGCGAATGCCGCTTTCTTTGCGCAGGCAATGGCGCTGCCATTCGACGAACACCTGAAGACGTCAATCGGTGGACTGAACGAAAGACTGGTGCAAGCGCAAAACGGCCTGAACCAGATCATCTTTTCAGCTTTGGTTGATCTGCTGCCGACCGTGGTTTTGACCCTGTTCATTCTGCTCAATAGCCTCTTGTTCCTTCCGGGGTATGTGTTTGTGATCCTCAGTGTCACCATCATCATCTACCTCACAGCACTGGTGGTTGGGGCTGAACGTGTGCGCCGCCATCAACGGGCCGCACAGAAAGAGCTGGTTGCGGCCCGCGAACTGCAGGGGGATGCCTTTCTTGGAATCGAGGCGGTAAAGGCATTCGGACAAGAGGCTGAAGTTGCCACACGCTATGAAGCCCGATTGCAGGGTGCAGAAAATCGTTTTCGGCGCTTCCTGTTCGTTCGCTTCTGGCTAGGCGCGGCACAGGTGACTATTGCGACCTTTGGCATGGCTATAGCGCTTGGGTTTGGCATCTTACAAATCGCCAGCGGGGATCTATCCATTGGCACACTTGTTTTGATCCAGATGTATTTCGTGCAGACGATCGCCCCGCTTCAGGGACTCAGCCTGCACTACCGCAACATCAAGTCAGGCCTTACAATGCTGGATGGCGTGGCCGAGCTGTTTGGTGAAGACAACCTGGAGCCGCAGTTGCCGGGGGATCCGGTGGCATCCAGACCTGTGATGCCGCAAGCAACATCCAGTCGCAGCAAAGACACGGCAAGACTGATTGAAATGGCACATGTCTCGGTCAGGCGAAATGGTCGCACGCTTCTTGATGATGTCAGCCTGTCTATCGACCGGGGGGAAACTATTGCCTTTGTTGGGCCAACCGGCTCGGGCAAATCTACTGTCGTTCGCCTGCTCCTGCATCTGCTAGCGCCAGACACAGGAACAATATCGCTTGATGGACAAGATAGTGATGCCGTGCCGCTGGATCAGTGGCGGACGCGCATTACGCTTGTTCCCCAAGACATCGTGCTTTTCACTGATACAATCGCAGCAAACTTGCGCTTTGGCGCAAAAGCGGCATCGGAAGACGACCTTGAAAGGGTGCTGGGCATGTGCAACCTTGACGGGCTGGTGTCCCGTGTGCCGGATGGGTTGCAAACGCATATCGGAAATCGTGGTCAAATGCTGTCTGGAGGCGAACGCCAGCGCATTGGCATTGCACGCGCAGTACTTCGTAATCCCGACATCATTGTTCTAGACGAGGCGACATCTGCACTGGATCGGACAACCGAGCGTGAAGTACTGGATGACCTGCACCGTTTGATGCCGGATGTTACCAAGATCATCGTAACGCATCGGATAGAAGCGGTCAGAGCAGCTGATCGCATCTATGTCTTTGAAGCAGGCCGGATTGTCGAGGCGGGCAATCATGCCGCCCTGTCCAAAGAGCAAGGATTATACCGCTCATTGGTGGATGGCGAACGCCTGCAACCTGATCCGGATTCAAGTCGCAACCGAAGTTGATAGATGCGCAAGCACGCATACGAGGAGAAAATGGAGGCAATACTCTACGCATAATCCTCGGGGGGGCCGGGGGCAGACAGCCCCGGCGGATCGTGGCCGCAGGTCGTGAAACCCGTCTTTACAGCGTTTCAACATATAATCGAAACGCTTTACCCGCCCCGCAACACCGCGCCCGGGTTCATGATCCCTTTGGGGTCCAGCGCGGCCTTGATCGCACGCATGGCGGTCAGTTTGGCCGGGTCGCCATAGCGTTCCAGATCACCCAGTTTCAAACGCCCGATCCCGTGCTCGGCCGAGATCGAGCCACCCATCTCATGGACCAGATCATGGATACAGGTCTTGATCGCATCCCGTTCATGTTCATGCTCGGCGCGGCTGCGGCCTTTCTGCGGGAAGACATTGTAATGCAGATTGCCATCGCCCAGATGGCCGAAACAGTTGATCCTGTAGGCCCCGATCTTTGCCAGCCGTCCGGGCGCCGTGGCAATGAAATCCGGGATCGCGGCAATCGGCACGGCGATATCATGGCTTGAGATCGAACCGATCCGTCGGTTCGCCTCGGGGATGTTTTCGCGCAAGGCCCAGAAATCCTGCCGCTGGCCTTCGGATTGGGCCACCAGACCGTCACTGACCAGCCCCGCCTCGAACGCCTCGGCAAACACGGTTTCCAATGCGTCCATAGGGTTTTGCCCGGCGCTCAGGCCCAGATCAATCAGGCACATCCAATCGGGCGCATCGGCGAAAGGCGGGCGCAGGGCCGGGCCCATTTCGGCCAGAAACTCCAGCCCCATCCGGCCAATGATCTCGAAGGCCGACACCCCGTCGCCCAGGCGTTTCTGCGTCAGGTGCAGCAGGTCCAGCGCCGCCGCCGGGTGCGGCACGACCATCAGCGCCGCGCCCGTGGCCGCCGGTTGCGGGAACAGGCGCAGACTGGCCGCGGTGATCACCCCCAATGTCCCCTCGGCCCCGATCAGCAGATGCCGCAGGTCATAGCCGGTATTGTTCTTCCTCAGCGGTGACAGGCCCCGCATGACAGAACCATCGGGCAGCACAGCCTCCAATCCCAGGCAAAGATCGCGGGCAGAGCCGTAGCGGATCACATTCACCCCGCCCGCATTGGTTGACAGCAACCCGCCGATCCGGGCCGAACCCTGGGAGGCCAGGGTCAGCGGAAAGATCAGCCCTTCCGCCTTGGCAGCCGTGTGAATATCGGCCAGAATCGCGCCGGCCTCCACCACCATCGTGGCGCCCAGCCGATCCATCACGCGAATGGCGCGCATCCGTTCCAGCGACAGAATGACGGGCGGTGGGCCGTCGCTGGCCACCTGCCCGCCAACCAGCCCGGTTCCACCACCGTAAGGTACGACAGGTGTGCTACTTTCGCCGCAGGCGCGGATGATCACCGCAACCTCTTCGGATGTGCCGGGCGCCAGAACCGCAAGGACCTGCCCGGCATAACGCCCGCGCGGTTCTTCCAGATAGCGCGGTTCGATATCCCGGAACGCGGCTTCGGGCAGCTTGGATCGCAGGGAGGTCAGAAGGTCTGTCATGATCGCCAATCTAGAGTGAAATCGTTTTAGTCTGCAACATCGCTCATCAAAATTCGCGTTCGAGATCAGCATCTTGCTGACCCGGAGGCCGTGAATTTTGATACAGATTAAACGATTTCTGCTTGAAAGTGGTTTGCCCATGATCTGAATCGAAAAACGCCATGGGTCGCGGGGTGCCGGTATCGGTATTCAGGCCCGGGGCAAGCCCGGAATGCCCAACCCCGGGGCTACGCCCGTTCGAGGCTCAAAAGCTCCACTGGAGCTTTTGCCGGGCAAGCCCGGAATGCCTCTCACCCCACATCGGTGCGGCCGCGGCGGTCATTGCGCAGATTGGCGTATAGCACATGGTTCCGCCAGCGCCCGTTGATCTGAAGATAGCTTTGCGCCACGCCTTCATATTTGAAGCCGGATCGTTCAAGCACCCCGCGCGATGCGACATTCTCGGGCAGGCAGGCGGCCTCCACCCGGCTCAGATCCAGCGCGCGAAACGCGTGATGGACCACCGCCAGAATCGCCTCGCGCATATAGCCCTGCCGCGCATGGGCCTGCCCGATCCAATACCCAAGCGTACCGGCCTGTGCCGGACCCCGGCGGATATTATCAAGCGTGATCGCCCCGATCAGCAGATCATCGGCACGCCGGACCATGAACAGCGGCATCGCCGAGCCCTGACTGACAGCCCGCTGCGCCCAGTAGACCCGGTTGGTGAAGCTTTTCCGGGTCAGATGATCGCCTGCCCAGGACGGTTCCCACGGTTGCAGGAACTGGGCCGAGCCATGGCGCAGCCCCGTCCAGGGCCGGAAATCCGAATGCTGCGGCAGGCGCAGGGTCATCCGCTCGGTCTCGATCTTCGGTCTGCGTTTGCGGGCGAGCATCAGGCGGCCAGACGCTCCGTCAATCTGGTGAGATCCGGGGCCGCCGAAACCGGGCCGTAAAGCGCCATTGCCGCCTGTTCAGCCCCGGCCAGATCAACGCCAAAGGCGCGTAGACCGGTCAGATTGACCGCATCGATCCGGGCGATGGTTTCCTCCAGAGGCGGCACCCGGTTCCAGATCGCCACAAGCCGGGCCAGACGTTCGGCCCGCGACGACGGGCTTTCCAGCCCCATCAGCATCCCCGCCTTCATCTGCGCCCGGGCACGGTCCAGCTCGGCCTGGCTCATATCGCCTGCCGCACGTTTGATCTCATCCATCGTCAGATGGGCCAGTTCGGGCAGATCATCCGCCCCGGTCCCGGCATAGATCGTCATCATGCCGGTATCGTCATAGCTGCCGACCTGGGCATAGATCGTATAGCACAGGCCGCGCCGTTCACGGATTTCCTGAAACAGGCGCGAGGACATGCCGCCGCCAAGCGCGGTTGCATAAATCTGCGCAGTATAGATGTCGTCAGAGCGGTAATCGGGTGCCTCAAGCGCCAGGGTGAAATGTGCCTGTTCAAGAGGTTTGACCTCACGCCGTTCCCCGCCCGCAAAACGACCCGGTTCCGCCCGGGCCTGCCCGGAGGGGGACAGATGGCCAAACGCGGCCTCGGCCAGGCGGATGATCTGATCATGATCCACCGCACCGGCGGCAGAGAGGATCAACTGCCCCGGCCCGTAATGTTCTGCCACGAACCCGGTCAGATCGCGCTGGCCAAAGCCGCGCACCCGTTCGGCCGGGCCAAGGATGGTGCGGCCAAGGGCCTGCGCGGGGTAGGCCACCTCTTGCAGCCAGTCAAAGATCACATCATCCGGGGTATCGGCTGCCTGCCCGATTTCCTGCAGGATCACCCCGCGCTCCACCTCGATCTCATGAGGGTCGAAAACCGGGTTCAGCACGATATCGGCGATCAGATCCAGGGCCAGCGGCACATCATCTTTCAAAACGCGGGCGTAATAGGCCGTGGTCTCGCGGCTGGTATAGGCGTTGATATAGCCGCCCACATCCTCGATCTCCTCGGCGATCTGAAGCGCGCTGCGTCGGGCCGTGCCCTTGAACGCCATATGTTCCAGGAAATGGGCGATGCCGTTCTGTTCCACCCGTTCATGCCGGCCGCCGACATTGACCCAAAGGCCAAGCGCGGCCGATTGCAGGCCCGGCATATGTTCGGTAACGATCCGCAAACCGTTGGGCAGGGTGTGCAGCTCAACGCTCATGCCATGACCTCGTCACGGATCAGCGTTTCCAGCGCGGCAAGGTCATTTTCGACCCGGGTCACCCGTTCGGGCCGGTCAAACAGATCGGCCATGCGCGCAGGCAAGGGCGGGCGGATGCCCGATGCCGCGGCGACCGCATCGGGGAATTTCGCCGGATGCGCGGTGGCCAGCGTGATCATCGGTGGTGTTCCAAGATGATCCTGCGCGACCTGCACACCTACCGCCGAATGCGGGCACAACAACTCCCCATATTCCGCCTGCGCACGGGCGATCATGGCCGAGGTTTCGGCCTCGGACACCCGGCCCGAGGCGAAAAGATCCCGCAAATGGCCAAGCGCGCCCTGAGAGATATGGAAACCGCCGCCGGTCTTCAGCTCTGCCATCAGTTGCGCCACCGCCGCGCCATCCCGGTCATAGGCGTCAAACAATGCGCGTTCAAAATTGGAACTGACCTGAATATCCATCGACGGGCTGATCGAGGGTGTGACCCCTTTGGTAACGTAATCACCCGATGCCAGCGCCCGGTGCAGAATGTCGTTCTGATTGGTGGCAACCACCAGCTTTTCGATCGGAAGCCCCATACGCCGGGCAATATAGCCCGCGAAAATATCGCCGAAATTGCCCGTGGGCACGGTAAAGCTGACCGGGCGATGCGGCGCGCCAAGGGATACCGCCGCCGTGAAGTAATACACCACCTGCGCCAGAACCCGCGCCCAGTTGATCGAATTCACCCCGGCCAGTTTCACCCCGTCGCGAAACGCGAAATCATTGAACATGTCTTTCAGCCGCGCCTGACAATCATCAAAATCACCGGTCAGGGCCAGGGCATGGGTGTTGGCCTCGGCCACGGTGGTCATCTGGCGGCGCTGCACCTCGGACACGCGGCCATGGGGGTAGAGGATGAACACCTCGACCGCATCCAGGCCCCGGAATGCCTCCATCGCGGCGGAACCGGTATCGCCCGAGGTCGCACCCACAATCGTCACACGATCCCCGCGCCGGCTCAGCGCCTGCTGAAACAGCTGGCCGATCAGCTGCATGGCGAAATCCTTGAAGGCCAGCGTCGGCCCGTGGAACAGTTCCAGCAGGAAATGATTGGGCTGAAGCTGAACAAGGGGGGCGCGGGCGGCATGGCCGAACCCCGCATAGGCGCGCGCAATGCAATCGGCAAAATCCGCATCGGTGAATGTGTCCCCCACAAAGGGCCGCATCACCCGAAACGCGACCTCTTCATAAGACAGCCCCGCCAGCGCGGCGATATCGCCCGCAGGCATCACCGGCACCTCGGCGGGCACATAGAGGCCTCCGTCACGCGCCAGCCCGGTCAGCATCGCCTCTTCAAAGCTCAAGACCGGGGCCTGACCCCGGGTCGATACATACTGCATATTGATATTGCTTTCAGATCATCCGTTGTCTGATACGCCAGAGAAGATAGAGTGTCATCCCCAACCAGATCAGCGCCAGTGAAAACCAGGTGATTGCATAGCTCAGGTGATCGTTCGGAATGCCGCTTGTGTCCACGGGCAAAGGCGTCAAAACCCCTTCTGTTTCCGACACATTGCGGGCAATGATCAATATCGGCGCGGTCCCGAGCGCCTCTGCAAGGGCGGGCACATCACGCGCGAACCAGATATTCTCCTCCAGATCCGGCACAGGCGTGGCGCCTGTCACCTCATCGGGCCAATGCAGATTGCCGATGACGGTCACCCGGCCCTCTGGTGCTGCGGGCAGATCTTCGGCCACGGGAATGAACCCGCGATCCAGAAGCACAACCCGCCCCCCCGTCTCAAAGGGGGAGATCACGCGATAGCCCGCACCAATCCGGCGCTGGCTGACCAGCACCCGAATGAACGTATCACCGATCACGCCTTCGGCCTCGACCGGCAGATACCGGTCCGCCTGACTGTCGGGTTGATCCGGGATCGCCATCGGTGCTGCCATGATCCGCGCGTCGATATCGGCCAGCACCGCCTCTTTCCAGGCCAGCCGCTGCACCTGCCAGACCCCCAGAGCAACCAATATGGCCGCACCGCCAATTCCGAAGACCAAAGGCCAGATCATCCGCGCCAAAACCGCATCTCCAATTGGAAAGGCCTGCCCTGGAGCAGGCAGGCCGTTCACAGCGTATCAGACCTATAAAGCTTCGGCCCAAAATTCTGCAACGCATATGCATTGCGCGGAGGGTATCGCCCGAACCGAGGGGAGGGCGATAAGCGCCCGCCCCATTGGGGCGGTGCGGGCGCTGCCCGGCGGTGCCGCCGGGCGGAAAACTGGCGCGGTTTGGTTCAGAATTTCAGGCCAAAGCGATAGTGTTTCGACTTTATATTTAGACAGCGAAAGGCGTTTCAACATCAGGTCGATACGCTTTAACAGCATCACCAGACCCGGAAGAATGTCAGCCAATCCCCCAGATATAGACGGCTGCGAAAAGAAACAGCCAGACCACATCGACGAAGTGCCAGTACCAGGCCGCAGCCTCGAACCCCACATGCCGTTCCGCGGTGAAATGCCCGGCGCGCACCCGCAGATAGCAGACAAACAGGAAGATCGTGCCGATGACCACATGGAAGCCGTGGAACCCGGTCGCCATGAAAAAGGTCGAGAAGAACTTGTCGCCCCCAAAGCTCCAATCCTCATGGACCAGCAATTCGTAATATTCAAAGGCCTGCAACCCGGTGAAGGCCACGCCCAGAAGAATCCCGATCAGCAGGCCAGTTTCAACATCCTTGCGGCTTTCATTATGGACCAGCGCGTGATGCGCCCAGGTCACGGCACAGCCCGACAGCAGAAGGACCAGCGTGTTGATCAGCGGCAGGTGGAACGCATCCACCTGATAGAACTCCGGCGGCACATAGGCGGATGCCTCATAGATGTTCATCGGATAGATCATATGTTTGAAAAACGCCCAGAACCAGGCGACGAAGAACATCACCTCGGACATGATGAACATGATGAACCCGTATTTCAGGCCGATCCGCACCACCGGCGTGTGATCACCGGCATTGCTTTCGGCAATCACGTCCGACCACCAGCCGAACATCACATAGAGCACACCCACAAATCCGATCAGGAACAACCAGGGCCCGGCCCCATGCATCCACAGAACGGCCCCCGCCAGCATCGCAAACGCGCTGACCGCCCCCAGAAACGGGTAAATCGACGGTGGCAGAATGTGGTAATCGTGCGTTTTCACATGGGCCATAACTTCGTCCTTCGTCTGGTTTACTCGGTGATGTCGCCGAGCGCGGCGTAATCTTCGGGAAGTTCCGACACATGGAACGTGTAGGAAAGCGTGATTGCGGGGGTGCCCCGGGCCTCGGGGTCATCGACAAGGGCCGGGTCCACATAGAAGGTCACGGGCATCTCGACCCGCTCACCGGGTTGCAAAACCTGCTGTTGAAAGCAAAAGCATGCGATCTTGGAAAAGTAGAGCCCGGCATCGAACGGCGCCACATTGTAGCTTGCCGTCCCGGCGATGGGCCGGTCGGTCGGGTTATAGGCCTCATAGAACACCATCCCGGTCTCACCAATGCGCAGTTCCATCGAGGTTTGCATCGGGTGGAACGCCCAGGGCATATCGCGCGACACATTGGCATCGAAACGTACCAGGATCGTCTGATCGAGGATCGTATCGCTTTCGACCTCGGCCACATTGGTGGTGCCGCCATATCCGGTCACCCGGCAGAACCAGTTGTAAAGCGGTACGGCTGACGCCACCAGCGCCACCATCACCGCGATCACCCCCAGAAGCTGAAACGCCGTGCGTGTGTTCTGTGCCTGCGGGGTCATTCGCTGGCCTCCACCGAAGGGGTGATGGACAGGCGTGGCTGATGATCAAATGCCTCCATCTGCGACCCCTGACGGATTTTCGCGATGGTCAGCCCGAAAATGATCGTGCAGAATCCCACCAGACACAAGGCGACACCCAGATTGCGGCCAAAGCGGCGTTTATGGATCTCATGGGTTTCGGTGATCGGCATGGGTTACCAGCCCCCCAGGCCGTAAGGGCGCAAAGCGGCCTCGACCAGAAGCGCGCCGAAATGCAGAAACAGATAGTAAAGCGAGAAGCGGAAAAAGCGCTTTTCGACCGCATAGCCATCAGCCTCTGCCGCAGTTTCTTCGCGCCGCCAGATCGCCCAGGCCCCTTTCAGGAACAAGAGGTTCAACACCAGCGCCACGGCCAGATAGACCGGCCCGCCGATCGAGGTGAACGCCGCCCCGATGGCCACGGGCAGCAGCGGCAATGTGTAGAAAAAGATTTGCCGCCGGGTTTCGGCCCGGCCATGGGTGACCGTCAGCATCGGCACCTTGGCCTTGTGATAATCCGATTTCATGAACAGCGCCAAAGCCCAGAAATGCGGCGGTGTCCACATGAAAATCAGCCCGAACATCAGCAGGCTTTCAAGCGACACGCCACCGGTCACCACCGCCCAGCCAATCATCGGCGGGAACGCACCGGCGGCCCCGCCGATCACGATATTCTGCGGCGTCAGCCGTTTCAGCCAGATCGTATAGATCACCGCGTAAAAGAAGATGGTGAAGGCCAGCAGCCCGGCAGCAAACCAGTTGGTTGCAAGACCCAGCATCGTAACCGAAATCGCTGACATCCAGAGGCCAAGCGACAAGGCCTCCCCCGCCTGCACCTTGCCTGCAGGCACCGGCCGCCGCGCGGTGCGCTGCATCACCGCGTCGATATCGGCGTCAAACCACATGTTCAGGGCGCCCGAAGCCCCGGCCCCAAGCGCAATGAACAGGATCGCGGTAAAGCCGATCATCGGTGGAACGCCACCGGGGGCCACCAACAGGCCCACCAGCGCCGTGAACACCACCAGCGACATCACCCGCGGTTTCATCAGCGCGACATAATCGCCGAACTGCGCCTCGCCGGGCTCTGACCCGGTGGCGGTTGCGGCGGCGTTGGCGGTGGCGTCGCTCATTGCTCGTTACTCGACTGCGGCCAGTTCGATATAGGCGGGCGCGCGAATGCCGACAGAGGCAAACTCCTGCGCCTCACCTGTCAGCCAGGCCTCATATTCCTCGGGCGTCACAGCGAATACCGTAATCGGCATATAGGCGTGGTTGACCCCGCAGAGTTCCGAACACTGGCCGAAATAGATGCCCTCCATACCGGGATCGACCTCGAACCACAGTTCGGCCAGACGCCCCGGAACACCATCCTGTTTCACACCAAAGGCAGGCATCGCCCAGGAATGGATCACATCCGCCGCCGTCACCTGCACCACAACGGTCTGCCCCGTGGGCACCACGATTGCCGTGTCGGTGGCCAGCAGATATTCATCCTGGCTGTAGCCATACTCTTCCAGCTCATCGCGGTTCAGCATGAAACTTTCGAAGGCAAGCTCTTCCTCGGGGTATTCATATCCCCAATACCATTGATACCCGGTCGCCTTGATCAACACATCCGCCTGCGGAATGGTCTGCTGGTTGAACAGAACCGGCAGCGAAAAGCCCCCGATCACAAACAGGATGATCAGCGGCACAACCGTCCAGGTGATCTCGATCTTGGTGTTATGGGTGAAACTTGCCGGGGTCGGGTTGGCCCGTTCATTATGGCGCAGGATAACCCAGGCCAGCAGGGCCACGACGAACAGAACGATCAGCGAGATGATCACCAGAAGGAAAGTATCCAGATCCTGCAACTGACGCGCAATCCCCGTTGCCGGTGGTTGAAAATTCACGCCACCCGGCACCGGTGCGCCAAGGATTTCCAGGCCTTCGCCAACGCTTTGCGCGCTGACAGCCGTCGCCGCCAGAGTTGCGCCAAATCCGGCCCAGAGACCGCGTATCTTCATCCGAAGTGACATATACCGATTGTCCTGTTGTTCGAAAGAGTGACCCGGGGCTCAGACCGGTCCACCTCCCGTTGCGTTCCAAGCTGGATGAACCATATAGACTTTAAGGATACAAGAGAGTGGTCAAAATTGTCTCACTTCGACAATCTTCCCGACCATTGCCTTTGAGGAGCTTTCATGACCCAAACCGCCCCCTTTCGTCCATTTGAAACCCTGATTGACGAGGCCGCCGCCCTGCGTGTGTTGCGCGCCGCAACCGCCGGGGCCGATGATGGGGAGCTGTTTTTTGAACGGCGGCGCTCTGAAATGCTGGTGTTTGATGACGGCCGGGTCAAAACCGCCAGCTATGACGCCTCGGAAGGGTTCGGCCTGCGCGCGGTGCGTGGCGAGGTGGCGGGCTATGCCCATTCCACCGAGATTTCCGAGGCCGCGCTGCTGCGGGCGTCGGAAACCGCGCGTCTGGCTGTGGGCGATGGCGGCGGGGTTCTGGCCGATGCGCCCAGGGGCACCAATGCAAAGCTCTATACCGAAGAGGACCCGATGGCAGGGGCCGAATTTTCGGTGAAGCTTGATACATTGAAAGAGATTGACGCCTTCGCCCGCGCGCTGGACCGCCGTGTTGTGCAGGTCTCTGCCTCGATGGGGGCAAGCCTGCAAGAGGTCGAAATCCTGCGGCCCGAAGGCATTCGCGTGGCCGATACCCGCCCCATGGTCCGTCTGAATGTCAGCGTGATTGTCGAGGAAAACGGCCGCCGCGAAAGCGGCTCTGCCGGAGGTGGCGGGCGCATCGGGCTGACCGGGCTGATGTTGCACGATCACTGGGAAAACGTGGCGCGGGAGGCGTTGAGGATTGCCGTGGTGAACCTGTCGGCCGTGCCCGCGCCCGCCGGTGTGATGGATGTGGCCCTTGGCCCGGGCTGGCCCGGCATCCTGCTGCATGAGGCCGTGGGTCACGGGCTGGAGGGGGATTTCAACCGCAAGAAAACCTCGGCCTTTGCCGGGCTGATGGGCCAGCAGGTGGCAGCAAAAGGGGTGACAGTGCTGGATGATGGCACCATCCCCGACCGGCGTGGCAGCCTGACCGTGGATGATGAGGGCACACCTTCGGCCAGAAACACCCTGATCGAGGATGGCATATTGGTCGGCTATATGCAGGACCGGCAAAATGCCCGGCTGATGGGGGTTGCGGCAACCGGCAATGGCCGCCGCGAAAGCTATGCCCATATTCCGATGCCGCGGATGACCAATACCTATATGCTGGGGGGCGATGCCAGACCCGGTGACATCGTGGCGGATGTGAAAGACGGAATTTACGCCGTGGGCTTTGGCGGTGGTCAGGTCGACATCACCAATGGTAAATTCGTGTTCTCCTGCACCGAAGCCTATCGCGTCGAAGGCGGCAAGATCGGCGCCCCGGTCAAAGGTGCAACGCTGATCGGGGATGGCGCGACCGCCCTGAAACAGATCCGTGCGATCGGCAATGATATGGCGCTTGATCCCGGGATGGGGAATTGCGGCAAGAACGGCCAATGGGTGCCCGTGGGTGTGGGCCAGCCGACGCTGTTGATCGGCGGGTTGACCGTGGGTGGATCAGCGGCCTGATCGGGCCAGAACGGTTTCGCTGCACGGGGCAAAAATCTTCGAAGATTTTTGATCGGAAATGCGCATTTTCCGCCCCGTTGAAACGCATGTCTCTACGCCGCAGCCCCATATCTGAATGAACGGTTTGTTAACCAAACACCGGCTAGCGTCAGACGATGCAGATTGAGCTTGATCCGGGCTTTGCCGAGCCACCCCTGGGCTATGTGCCCCCGCCCCCGGCAGACAGCCGGGACCGGCTGGACCGGCTCAGGCTTCTGCGATCGCGCCGGGTCGGGCCGGTCACCTTTCAACGTCTGCTGTCGGACCATGGCAGCGCAGAGGCCGCGCTGAAGGCCCTGCCCGGGATCGCCCTGAAGGCCGGGGTCGACAAATACGCGGTCTGCCCCGAAGGCACCGCCCTGGCCGAGATGAAAGCCGCGAAACGCGCAGGCGCGCAGATGCTTTGCCTCGGCGATGCCGCATATCCCGCCACACTGGCGGGCATCCGTGATGCGCCCCCGGTCCTTTGGGCGCTTGGCAATACAGGTTTTGCACACCGCCCGGTCCTCGCGATTGTCGGCACCCGGAATGCCTCCTCTCTCGGGGCACGGATGGCCCGCCGTCTGGCCGGCGATCTGGGGCAGGCAGGCTATGTCGTGGTCTCGGGGCTGGCCCGTGGGATCGACACATTGGCCCATGCGGCAAGCCTGGAAACGGGCACCATCGGCATTCATGCGGGCGGGCTGGATGTGATGTACCCTGTCGAGAATACAAAACTGGCCGAAGATATGGCCAGACGCGGATTGCGCCTGTCGGAACAGCCCTTTGGCCTTGATCCGCAAGCCCGGCATTTCCCCCGACGGAACCGGATTGTCGCAGGTCTTGCCCGCGCTGTCATCGTGGTTGAGGCCGCCGGGCGGTCAGGCTCTCTTATCACTGCGCGGATCGCCCTGGATCAGGGCCGCGAGGTGTTGGCCATTCCCGGCCATCCGATGGATACGCGCGCCTCTGGCTGCAACATGCTGATCCGGGATGGCGCGACACTGATCCGCGGGGCCGATGATGTGCTGGACCAGATCGGCATGCCCGATGCACAGGCCGATCTGCCTTTGCCCACACCCATCGTTCGACCCCCGGCGACAAACCCTCCCCGCCCGGAACGCGACAGCCTCACCAGGCGCATTCTGACCCGGCTTGGCCCCTCCCCCACGGCCGAGAACCAGTTGATCCGCGATCTGGGCCTGCCTGCGCCTCAGATCACCCGGGTGCTGGCCCAGATGGAACTGGCGGGCAGTATTGAGCGCCGCCCGGGCGGATTTCTCACCCGCGCGGCTGTCTGACGGGCTGCAAGGCCGCATCTCTTTGGCTGCCTCCCCTTCTCGGTCGCAAAACACTGGTTTCCCCGGGGAATTCGGCTATCCTCATGGATATCGACCAACGGATTTTCTGGAGCAGATGTGATGCGATTGATCCTGGCCTGCATGATCAGCCTGATGACCACGCTGATGGGCCAGGCCCAAAGCAGCGAGGAAACCGAATTCATCACCGCGCTGTTCATGAATATGAACCCGCTGTCGATCGAGTTTAACCGCGAGGTCTGCGGCTATCTGGTGCGCGATCCCTCGGGGGATCTGGTCAGCACCAAGGCAAGCTGGGGCGGCCCGGCCTCCTGCGCCTCTCTGCCGGTGCCGCCCGAGATGCAGATTCTGTCATCCTGGCACACCCATGCGGCCTGGGGAGAAGGGTATGATGGCGAAGTGCCCTCGACAATTGATGTGGAAGGCGACATGCGCCAGGGCGTCAATGGCTGGGTCGCCACCCCGGGCGGACGCCTGTGGTTCGTGAATGGCCAGACCGGAGATATTCATCAGGTCTGTGGCCGCGACTGCCTGCCGAGCGATCCGAATTTCTTCCCCGAGGAACACGGCCCCGTGGCCAAACGCTACACACTCGACGGGCTCCGCGCCCGGTTCGGGCAACGGTAACCGGGGGCTTTGATCTGGTCATCAGGCCGGGTCTTCCGCTTCAGGGCCACCCGCACCACTGGCAGCCAGACGGCCACAAAAAAACCCCTCAGCCGCCTCACTCCGCCGCGTCCAGATATTCCTCCAGCGGCGGGCAGGTGCAGATCAGGTGGCGGTCGCCATGGACATTGTCGACCCGGTTCACCGGCGGCCAGTATTTATCCACCCGGAACGCACCTGCGGGGAAACAGCCCTGTTCGCGCGAATAGGCACGATCCCAGTCGCTGACCAGATCCTCCACCGTATGCGGCGCGTGATGCAGCGGGCTGTCATCGGCGGCGATATTGCCTGCTTCCACCTCGGCAATCTCGGCCCGGATCGACAGCATCGCCTCGCAGAACCGGTCAATCTCGGCCTTGGTTTCGCTTTCCGTCGGCTCCACCATCAGGGTGCCGGCCACGGGCCAGCTCATCGTCGGGGCGTGAAACCCGTTATCCATCAGGCGTTTGGCAATATCATCCACGGTCACACCCAGCTCGGTAAAGGCGCGCGTATCCAGAATGCATTCATGGGCCACATGCCCGCCCTTGCCCCGATACAATACCGGAAAGGCATCATTCAGCCGGGCGGCGATGTAATTGGCGTTCAGAATCGCCACTTTCGTCGCTTGGGTCATCCCCTCGCCGCCCATAAGCAGGCAATAGGCATAAGAGATCGGCAGGATCGAGGCCGACCCATAAGGCGCGGCCGAGACCGGCCCCTCCATACCGCCGGTTTCGGGATGGCCCGGCAGATGCGGGGCAAGATGCGCCTTGACACCAATCGGCCCCATGCCCGGGCCGCCGCCCCCATGGGGGATACAGAATGTCTTGTGCAGATTCAGGTGCGAGACATCCGCGCCGATCTCTCCGGGTTTTGACAGCCCCACCATCGCGTTCAGATTGGCCCCGTCCAGATAGACCTGCCCGCCATATTCATGGGTGATCGCGCAGACCTCGCCCACGGTTTTCTCAAACACCCCATGGGTGGAGGGGTAGGTGATCATGCAACCCGCCAGAGCATCCCCAGCGGCGGCAGCTTTCTCGCGAAAATCCGCCACGTCGATATCGCCATTATCGGCGGCTTTCACCACCACCACCTTCATGCCCGCCATCTGGGCCGAGGCCGGGTTGGTGCCATGGGCCGAAACCGGGATCAGGCAGATATTCCGATGATCATCACCTTGCGCCCGATGATATGCGGCGATGGTCAACAGCCCCGCATATTCACCCTGCGCGCCGGAATTCGGCTGCATCGACATGGCGTCATAGCCGGTGATCTCACACAGTTTGGCAGACAGATCCTCCAGCATCTCGGCATAGCCTTCGGCCTGATCGGCAGGGGCAAACGGGTGCAGCGCGCCGAATTCCGGCCAGGTGATCGGCATCATCTCGACAGCGGCGTTCAGCTTCATCGTGCAGGAGCCAAGCGGGATCATCGCCCGGTCCAGCGCCAGATCGCGGTCAGACAGGCGGCGCATATAGCGCATCATCTCGGATTCCGCCCGGTTCATATGAAAGATCGGGTGGGTCAGATACTCGGATTTGCGCAGCAAGGCATCAGGGATCGCAGGCAGGCTTTGCGGCCCCGCGAACAACACCCCGAAAGACCGGCAGATCGCGGCCAGATGCGCCTCGGTCGTGGTCTCGTCCACTGAAATGCCGATCCGGTCATTGCCCACATCGCGCAGGTTGATACCCCGGGCCACGGCGGCGGCCATGATCCGGCTTTGCATATTGCCGACCGGCACGGTGATGGTGTCGAAAAACGCCTCCTCTTCCGGCGCGAACCCCCCGGCGCGCAAGGAGGCAGCCAGCCGCGCGGCTTTCAGATGCACCTGCTGCGCGATGGCTTTCAGCCCCAGAGGGCCGTGGAACACCGCATAAAACGAGGCCATCACCGCCAGCAAGGCCTGCGCGGTGCAGACATTCGAGGTCGCCTTCTCGCGCCGGATATGTTGTTCGCGGGTTTGCAGCGCCAGACGAAACGCCTTGCGCCCATGGCTGTCGATACTGACCCCAACCAGACGCCCGGGGATCGCCCGTTTATAGGTTTCACGGCAGGCCATGAAGGCCGCATGGGGGCCGCCATAGCCCAAAGGCACACCAAACCGCTGTGCCGAACCCACGGCGATATCCGCATCCATCGCACCGGGTTCTTTTATAAGAGTAAGCGCCAGAAGATCGGTACACACGATCCCCACGGCCCTGGCCGCATGCAGGGCCGCGATCTGCTCAGACGGGTCTGCCAGCCCGCCGAATGTGCCCGGATACTGAAACAGGGCGCCGAACACCGCATCGGCATCCAGATCGGCAGGGTCCCCGACGATCACATCAATGTCCAGCGGTTCTGCCCGCGTCTGGACCACCGCGATATTCTGCGGATGGCAGTTTTCATCAACGAAAAACGCGCCCGCCTTCGATTTCGCCACCCGCTGCGCCATCACCATTGCCTCGGCGCAGGCGGTGCTTTCATCCAGCAGCGAGGCATTGGCCACCTCAAGCCCGGTCAGGTCCGCAACCATGGTCTGGAAGTTCAGCAAAGCCTCCAGCCGGCCTTGCGCAATCTCGGGCTGATAGGGGGTATAGGCCGTGTACCAGGCCGGGTTTTCCAGCACATTGCGCTGGATCGCGGGGGGCGTATGGGTGTTGTAATACCCCTGCCCGATCATGCTGACCATCACCTTATTCTTGCCCGCAATCTCCCGCATCCGGGTGATCAGTTCCGCCTCGGACAAAGCGGGCCAGTCCAGCGGTGTTGCCTGCCGGATAGACCCGGGCAAGGTCTGGTCGATCAGCGCATCCAGACTATCGGCCCCAACGACAGCCAGCATTTCGGCCATCTCGGCAGGCGACGGACCAATATGGCGACGGTTGCCGAAATCTGTCGGGTTATAGTCAACGGGCGTCCAGGTCATTCAATCTATCTCCAAATCTGCGGATCGGGCCGGGTCAACCCCCGTGTGTTCAAGAACATTCAAAACAGTGCCTGCGGGGTCTGTCAGAAAGGCGCGGCGGACGCCCCAGGGTTCAACCACAGGGCCATAATGGGGCTTGATGCCAAGGGCCGCAGCGCGGGCAAGCACCGTGTCCAGGTCATCCACCTCGATCGACAGGCCGGGCACCGGTGTGCCCGAACCGCCCTCGCTCGCGAAGCTGATCTGCACCGGCTGTGTAGCCCCGGACCCAAGCGTCACGATCCAGCCCTGATCCATCAGCGTTTCCAGCCCGAACAGATCGGCGTAAAACGCCCGCACCGCGCCCGGTTGGCCCAGTTCGATATTCGCTATGATCCGCCGAACCGTCACTGATCTCACCCGATCAGCGCGTTATAGGCGGCCTCATCCATCAGGTCGTCCAGCGCCGACAGATCGGCCAGTTTCATCTTGAAAAACCAGGCCTCGCCCAGCGGGTCCTCATTGACCAGCGCGGGGGTGTCGACCAGGGCGGCATTGATCTCGGCGATCTCACCATCCAGGGGCGCCAGAATATCCGACGCCGCCTTGACGCTTTCGATCACCGCAACCTCGTCATCCTTGACAACCTGCGTGCCCTCATCGGGGAGTTCCACAAACACCACATCGCCCAGTTGTTCGGCGGCATAGGCGGTGATGCCCACAACCACCAGATCATCCTCGACGCGCAGCCATTCATGCTCTTCGGTGTATTTCATCATATGTATTCCCTCGATCAGCGTTTGTAGCTTTGTTTGTAAAACGGCAGGGCAACCTGCACCGCCGGCAGGCGCTTGCCGCGGAGTTCTCCGTAAATCATGGCCCCGTCCGGGGTGTTGTTGTCAATCAGCCCCATGGCCACCGGACCGCCCACAGACGGCCCGAACCCGCCCGACGTGACAAGGCCGATCGGCACGCCGCCCTCGGCGGTTGCGAAAAGCGGCACGCCCGCCCGCATCGGCGCCCGCCCTTCGGGTCGCAGACCGACTCGCCTGCGCGGCGCGCCATTGGCCATTTCATCCAGAATCCGCACCGCGCCGGGAAACCCGCCAGCGCGCGCGCCATCCGCGCGCCGGATCTTGGAAATGGCCCAGCCCAACCGCGCCTCAATCGGTGAAATCTCTTCGCTCAGATCCTGCCCGTACAGCGGCAAGCCCGCCTCCAGCCGCAGACTGTCGCGCGCGCCAAGCCCGATCGGGGCAACCTCGGCCATCTCCAGCAGGGCCCGCGCGAACCCGTCGGCCGCCGCCCCGGGCACCGATATCTCGAACCCGTCCTCGCCGGTATAGCCCGAGCGGGACAGCCACAGGTCGGCCCCCTGCCAATCCATCCGGGCCACATCCATGAACCTCATCGCCGCCACATCAGGCAAAAGCCTTGCCAGCGCCGTTTCGGCCAGCGGCCCCTGAAGGGCCAGAAGCGCCCGGCCCTCAACCGGCGCCACCCCGGTCAGATGGGCCTGCAAATGCGCGATATCCGCCGCCTTGCAGGCCGCATTCACCACCAGAAACAAATCATCCTGCCGCCGCGCGATCATCAGATCGTCCAGCACGCCGCCGTTTTCGCCGGTGAACAGCCCATAGCGCTGCCGCCCCACGCCCAGACCGATCACATCGACCGGCACCAATGCCTCCAGCGCCCCGGCCTGATCCACAGGCAGGAGCACCTGACCCATATGGCTGACATCAAACAACCCGGCCTTTTCGCGGCACCACAGATGTTCGGCCATCACACCACCGGCATATTGCACCGGCATGTCATACCCCGCGAAAGGCACGAATTTTCCGCCCAGTTCGTCATGCAATGCGTGAAGTGGCAGGCGTTTCAACTCGGTCATATGTCCCTCGGGTCTACCCGGGTCTGACCCGGCATCACTCCGGCCCCGCGAGATGCGCGGCCCTCAGATGCCCCCTCTGTCCTTTCGCCTGAGATCGTTATCCCTTCGGCGGACGCGTCTGCGCCTCTCTCCAGAGTTCTATCGTTCAAACAGGTCCCTGCTGCCTGAGAGTTTACCGGGGCGGTTGCTCCTTCGGCATCGGCACATGTGCCGAGTTCTCCCTGTCTGAGGGGGTGAGGATACCGAGATTTTCACATTCGGCAAGACCCTTGCGCCCGACGGCCCGTCCGGTCATCACTTGGACCTATGTCCGATCCGTTCTTCTTTGGCTATGGCAGCCTCGTCAATCGCGCCACCCATGACTTTCCGCGCGCCGCCCGGGCACGGGTGACAGGATGGGACCGCCTGTGGAAACGCACCAGATTGCGCAAGCTGGCCTTTCTGACGGCGGTAGAGGCCCCGGGGGTTGAAATCGACGGGCTGATTGCGGCGGTGCCCGGCGCTGACTGGGCCGCCCTTGATGAACGCGAACACGCCTATCACCGCCTGCCGGTAGGCCAGATCACCCATGAGCACGGGGCCCTGCCCGATATCCAGATTTACCGCACCAAGCCGGAATATGACACCGATGCCACCGAGGAGTATCCGATCCTGCTCAGCTATCTGGACACGGTAATTCAGGGCTATCTGCGGGAATTTGGAGAGATCGGCGCCAGGGGGTTCTTCGACACGACAAAAGGATGGGAAGCCCCGATCCTAAATGACCGCACCGCGCCGATCTATCCCCGGGCGCAACCGCTGGAGGCCGATGAGCGCCGGTTTGTCGATGATCATCTGGCAGCCCTATCGGCGGTGATAAAACAACTGTAACACCCGCGTCTGGCGCTGGAACGGTGTGGTTTTCGGCGCTGTTTCAGGCCGGGCAATCACATTCAGCGCCAGTATCAGCGAGATCAGGGCAAAGATCACCCCGCCCACCGCCTGCCCGATCAGCACACCGGCGGCCCCGAACCAGATCGAGAACAGGATCACCAGCGGGATCGTTCCCAATGTGTGCCGCCCCCAGTTGATCCAGGTGGAATAATACGGGTGGCCCAGATTGTTGAACGCCGCGTTGGACACAAAGATCATCCCGTTGAAAAAGAACGCCAAAGCCAGCGGGCCGCAGAACAGAAACACCAGATCCCGGGTGATGCCGGTGGCGGTGAACAGATCGGCAATCGGCCCGCGCATGGCAAAAAGCAGCGCGGTTACCAGAAGGACCACCACAGCGGTAAAGACCAGCCCGTCCCAATAGGCCCGGCGCACCCGCCCGGTATCACGCGCCCCGAAATTCTGCCCGATGATCGGCCCGACGGCGCCGGATAGGGCAAAGATCACGCCGAAGGCCACGGGCGTCAACCGGCCGACAATGGCCATGCCGGCCACGGCCTCCTCGCCATATTGCGCCATGGATCGCGTGACATAGGCCTGACCCACGGGCGTGGCCAGTTGCGTCAGGATCGCCGGGAAGGCCAGGGTGACGACCGGCCCCAGATCAAGCTTCATCTCCGGCCAGGTCGGGCGCCCGAACCCGCCATAATAGCGCAGGATCGGCACCAGCGCCGTGGCCGCGATGGTGACCCGTGCCGCGACCGAGGCCAGCGCGGCGCCGGTCAGGTCCAGATCAAAGCCGAAGATCAGGATCGGGTCCAGCACCGCATTGACCAGCCCGCCATAAATCGTTGCCATCATCGAGCGGCGCGCATCCCCATGGGCGCGCAGAATGGCGCCCCCCACCATGCCCAGCAGCAGGAAGGGCAGCGAGGGGATGATGATCCGCAGATAATGCACGGCCAGGTCCTGGGTCTCGCCGCTGGCGCCTATCAAGGCGGTCAGGCCGCGCAGGTTCAGCCAAACCCCCGCGCTGAAGATTGTCCCGAAAATCACACCGAAAATCAGCGTGCTGGTCGCGCGACGCTGGGCCAGGCCCGTATCGCCCGCCCCCAGCGCCCGGGCCACCAGCGCACCGCCGGCAATTGCCATGCCGATGCCGAAAGAGGTGGTGAAAAACAAAACCGCCCCGGCATAGCCCACGGCCGCGGCCAGTTCTGCCTTGCCCAGCATCGAGATGAAAATCATATCGACGAAATCGACCAGAAACACCGCCATCAGGCCAATGGACGCGGTCAGCGACATGACCGAGATATGCCGGAACAGGTTGCCCTCCAGAAATTTTGCCTGCGCCTGTGCCATATGTATCTGTCCTTTTGCATAAGCCGTGACATGGATTGCACAGGCGGGCCAGAGATTTTGATGTCTCCCCCGGGCAAGTGTGTTTATGAAGTATGCTGATATGGTCTGTTTTCTCGGATCATTGCGTTTAGGATGGTGAGCAATTTGCGCGTGACGGCGATGATTGCCTGTTTTGGTGCTTTTCCTTTGGCTTTGAGCCGCTGGGCAAAGGCGCGCAGGTTTGGATCGTGGCGTGCAGCACTCAGGCCGGCCATGTATAGCACGTCGCGCAGCGCTTTTCGGCCGCCACCGATGCGTCGTTTTCCGCAGCGCAGCCCGCTATCGCGCGATATCGGAGCCAGGCCCGCCAGCGCCGCAGCCTGGCGCGGTGTCAGCCCGCCAAGTTCGGGCATGTCTGCCAGAAGGGCGGTGGCCGAGACCGGCCCCACCCCCGGTGCCGTCCGCAACAGCTCAGCCTTCCCGCGCAAATCCGCAGATGCCGCAATAAGCTTGGCAATGGCGGCTTCGATCTGCAGAATTTCTCGCCGCAACAGACGCAGAACCCGCTGGGCAGAGGCGCGCATCGCAGCATGGGACGTCTGGGTCAGGCGGGTCTTCTCGCGTTTTGCATCCTCCACCAACTGGCGGCGACGAAGCTGCAAGGCCTTGAGCCGGATCACCTCTTCCCTCTCGGGAGGGCAGTCCGGCAGGTCCAGCCGTGTTGCCATCTGGCGCAACACGCCTGCGTCCACCCGGTCGGTCTTGGCCAGACGACCCAGGCTGGTGGCAAAGGCCTGCGCCCGCCGTGGATTGATGCGGATCGCACGGACACCTGCCCGGGCCAGCGCGGCGCGCAACGGCGTTTCATATCCCCCCGAGGCCTCAAATGCCACGCGCCCGCCCTGGGCGGCAACGCGCCGCGCGAAGGCCTCCAGATCCCTGTTGCCAACCCGTTCATGGCCACCAGGCCCCGCAACATCAATCCAGTTCTTTGCCACATCGACACCAAATACATTTTCCATCATGATACCCCTGTTCCAGTCGAACGGAGTCAGCGCCAACTGCTCCAATCAAGTGTGCAGGACAAACCATTGCGGGCGGGGCTCAGGCCCGGAGACGATGCCTCTGATCCCTCAGAGAATCTGGATATTTGGGAAGCAGAGAAGCGGGGGGCGGGGCGTGCGGGATTACCAGCGCTTGAGCGCGGTTTCGTCTTCTGCGCGCGCGGCGACCCAGCGGGACCCTTTGGCGGTGATTTCCTGTTTCCAGAAAGGCGCGCGGGATTTCAGGTAATCCATCAGGAATTCAGCCGCCGCAAACGCGTCGGCCCGGTGGCGCGCGGCGGTGGCCACCATCATGATCGGATCGCCCGGGCGCATCCTGCCATAGCGGTGAAGCACGAAGACGCCGGTCAGGGACCAGCGTGCGCGCGCCTGATCGGCGATACCGGTCAGGGCCTTTTCGGTCATGACCGGGTAATGTTCGATCACCATATGGTCGAGATCGGCACTGGCGACATCGCGCACCAGGCCCGAAAAGCTGACCACGGCACCGGCACCGGGCACGGATGCCGCGAAACGGTTCAGCTCAGTACCCATATCGAACGGATCGGCCTGAACGCGGATCATCTGGGTCAACCCCCGGTCATCGGCGGGAAGAAGGCCACTTCGCGCGCATTGGCAAGGGGCGCATCCAGGTCCACCAGATCCTGATCGACGGCGGCGCGGATCGCTGTGAGGTCCGAGAAGGCATGGGCATGGGCGTCATCTATCGCGCGCAGTTCCTCGATCAGATCGGCCACGGTCGCAGCCTGGGTCTCGACCTGTTCATGGCCGGTGCCGATCCGTTCGCGCAGCCAGGCGAAATAGCGCAGGTCCATCCCGTCACTCCTCGCGCAGGTAGGGCAGGGCCTTGAGGAAGTAATCAGCCCCGGTGACCAGCGTAAGGGCGGCGGCCACCCAAAGCAGCGCCAATCCGCCCCAGGAGGCCAGAAGCAGCCCGTAATATTTCCAGATCAGGCCGAAGTCATCGGCGATCTCACCGGCCAGCACGGCGGCCACAATCTCCCCATCCATGCCAAAGGTCTGCATACCGAAGAAATGTTCGAACAGGCCCCAGGCGAACAGCATCGAGATCGCCACCATCTGCACGGTTGTTTTCCATTTCGCCAGCGGCGTGACCTGCAGCGTACCGGCCGTATGGCCCAGATATTCCCGCAGGCCCGAGACAAACACCTCACGAAACAGAATCGCGACCACCGGGATCATCAGCCAGACCATCCCCCCCAGAAGCCCCAGAAGAACCGCCAGCGCGATCACCACCATCGCCTTGTCGGCAATCGGGTCCAGCATTGCGCCGAACTTGCTGACCTGCTGCCATTTTCGGGCCAGATACCCGTCGATATAATCGGTCAGCGATGCGGTGATGAACAGGATCAGCACCACCCAATCCGCATAGGGGTGCGGCAACACCAGAAACACCAGGCCCAGGGCGGGCGCGGCGATCAGGCGAAACACCGTCAGAATATTGGGCAAGGTCCAGCGCATGGGATCAGCCATACCGTCTTAGCCGCGTTCATGGAAGAAGTCATAGATCGTCTCGGCCATCGTGCCGGAAATGCCCTCAACCGCTTTCAGGTCCGACAGGTCGGCGCGGGCCACCGCCTTGGCGCTGCCAAAATGGCTGAGCAGGGCGCGTTTGCGGGTGGCGCCGACGCCCGGCACATCGTCAAGCGGCGTGGCAGAGACCGCTTTGGCGCGTTTCTGGCGATGGGCGCCGATTGCGAAACGGTGCGCCTCATCGCGCAGGCGCTGCACGAAATAGAGCACCGGGTCGTTGTGTTTCAGCGCGAAGGGCCGGGCGCCGCGGCGGTGGAATTCCTCTTTGCCCGCATCCCGGTCCACACCTTTCGCCACGCCGATGAAAGGCACGTCATCCACCCCCAGATCACCCATGATCTCGGCCACGGCACTGATCTGCCCTGCCCCCCCGTCGATCAGCAGCAGGTCGGGCCAGGCATCTGATTTGCGATCAGGGTCTTCTTTCAGCAGACGTTGGAAACGGCGGGTCAGCACCTCTTTCATCATCCCGAAATCATCACCGGGTGTGATCTCTGTGCCTTTGATGTTGAACTTGCGATACTGGGATTTCATGAAGCCATCCGGGCCCGCCACGATCATCCCGCCCACCGCATTGGTGCCCTGGATATGGGAATTGTCATAGACCTCGATCCGCTTGGGCGGTGCGTCCAGATCAAAGGCTTCGGCCAGCCCGGTCAGCAATCTGGTCTGGGTCGCCGTCTCGGCCATCTTGCGGGCCAGACTTTCGCGGGCATTGCGCGCGGCGCTGTCCACAAGCGCTGCCTTTTCGCCCCGTTGCGGCACCAGAATATCCACCTTGCGGCCCAGTTTCCCGCTCAGCGCCTCGGCCATCAGATCCTGATTTTCGATGCCGTGGGACAGGATCAGCTGCCGGGGCGGTTCCTTGCTGTCATAGAACTGGCCGATGAAGGCTTCCAGCACCTCGGGCGCCCCGGCACCGGCCACACGGGGATAGAAATCGCGGTTGCCCCAGTTCTGATTGGCGCGGATGAAAAACACCTGCACACAGGCCTGCCCGCCCTCCATATGCAGGGCAATAATATCGGCCTCGGTCACGCCTTTGGGGTTGATGCCCTGGGCCGATTGCACATTGGTCAATGCGCGGATCCGGTCGCGCAGGGCAGCGGCGCGTTCAAATTCCATCGCCTCGGAGGCCTCCGCCATGTCACGGGCAAGCGTTTCCTGAATTTTCGTGCTGCTTCCGGTCAGGAAGCTTTCCGCATCCGCGACCGCAGCCTTGTAATCCTGTTCCGAGATATAGCCGACACAGGGGCCGCTGCAGCGCTTGATCTGATAGAGCAGACAGGGCCGCGTGCGGCTGTCAAAGATCGCGTCGGAACAGTTGCGCAGCAAGAACACCTTCTGCAACTGATTGAGCGTCCGGTTCACCGCGCCGGCGCTGGCAAAGGGCCCGAAATAGGCGCCTTTCTCTTTCTTCGCGCCGCGATGTTTCTTGATCTGCGGAAACGCATGTTCCGCCGAGACCAGAATATTCGGAAAGCTTTTATCATCCCTCAGCAGCACATTGTAGCGCGGCTTCAACTGCTTGATCAGGTTCTGTTCCAGCAGCAGCGCCTCGGTCTCTGTCCGCGTGGTCAGGAACATCATCGAGGCGGTTTCACGGATCATCCGCGCAATGCGCGGGTCATGGCCCGTGGGTTTCGCATAGCTTGAAACCCGTTTCTTCAGCGCCCGCGCCTTGCCCACATAAAGCACCCGGGATTGCCCGTCGAGCATCCGGTACACACCCGGCGAATTGTCCAGAACCCTGAGATAGGACTGGATCACCTTATGCCCTGTGGGCGCGATTTTTGTGGCGTTTTCAGGCATGTCTCAACGGTCTCGCCGATTCCCTTCCCGGCTGCAATGGGACGGGCCCGGTTTCAAGCCCAAAGCTTTCCACGGTTCCTGTGGATAAGCCTTCGGATAAATCTTGCTCAAGGCGAATTTATCGTTGTTTTTTACCCGGTTCATCGGTTTGCTCACTTTTTGGGCAACTTCTCAACCCATTGTTTTCAAGCGTTATTTTTTGTCCTTTTTCGGGCTGTTACCCGGTTGTCACGAACAGGTAACAGGCCTGTTACACTGCATCTCGCGGTGGACAAATGGCCACTCAGCGCCAAAACCGTGCCAATCCGGCCCTATTCCACGCCCAGCACATCGGGGGTCTGCCAGCCAAGATGTTGCCCACCATCGACGCAGATCAACTGCCCCGTCACCACGCGGGCCGTCAGCAGATACCGCAGGGCGGCGGTGATGTCTTCGGCATCCACGCCACGTTCCAGAACCGTGGCCGCGCGCTGTGCCGCAAAATGCTCTGCCGACTGGCGCCCGCCCTGAAGCGTGGGGCCGGGACCGATGGCATTGACGCGCACCCGGGGCGCCAGGGCCTGTGCTGCGGTTCGGGTGAAGGCCCAAAGCCCCATCTTTGCAATGGTATAGGTCATGAATTCCGGCGTCAGCTTGCGCACACGCTGGTCGATCATGTTGACAACCAGCCCCTGGGCCACCGGTTCCCCGGAAGCGTCGGGGACCGGGTCGGGCACATGGGCGGCCAGGGCCTGGGTCAGCACAAATGGCGCGCGCAGGTTTGACCCCATATGCCTGTCCCAGCTTTCGCGGGTGGCAGTGGCCAATGTGTCATGTTCAAAGATCGAGGCGTTGTTGATCAGCACATGTATCGGCTGGCCCAAGGCCTCGACAGCGCGGGGCAGAAGGGCCTGCGTCTCATCCTCGGACAAAAGATCGGCCTGTACCGCAACGGCCTTGCGACCAAGGGCCGTGATCATGGCCACAGTTTCATCCGCATCGGCGGCCGAACTGGCGTAATGCACCGCCACGTCATGGCCCATCTCGGCCATGGCCCGCGCCATCGCCCGGCCCAATCGCTTGCCCGCCCCGGTGACCAGTACCGCCATAATCCCCCCTTAGGCTCAGATCAAAAGTATCGCGATATAGATGACATACAGCGCCACGAAGGCCATTCCAATCGCCCGGCCCATCTGCAATTTCAGAAACACAAACGGCGCCAGCAGCAGCGAGGCCCCAAGCATCACCCAGAAGTCAAAAGTGAAAAACGCGGAATCCACCGGGATCGGGCCAACCAGCGAAGACACCCCGATGATGGCCAGAAGATTGAACATGTTGGAGCCGATGACATTGCCCAACGCCACATCCGCATGTTTGCGGATCGCCGCCATGACGGTGGTGGCCAGCTCCGGCAGGGAGGTGCCGACCGCAACCAGTGTCAGCCCGATCACGGTTTCGGTGATGCCATAGGCCCGTGCGATTGCCGTTGAACTTTCGACCAGCAGGCTGGCCCCCAGCGGCAGGCCGATCAGCCCAAGCAGCAGGTAAAGCCCCACCTTCCAGTCCGGCATGGAGGGGTCGGCCTCTTCAAGCGCGTCTTCCTCCGATATGCAATTGGCCGCGGCCCTGTGTGACTGCGCATCGCAAAACTGATCCGTCAGAACAAGGCCCAGACCGGTCAGCAGGATCAGACCATGCCACCATGTGAAAGGCCCGGCAGAGGCCAGGCCAATGAACAGGAATGTCCCCGCAATCATCATCAGATAGGTGCGTCTGCTTTCGCATTTGCGGGTATCAAGCCCCGAGATTAGCGCAGGCACCCCCAGAACCAGAAGGATATTGGCGGTGTTCGACCCCACCACATTGCCCAGCGCCAGACCCGGCACATGTTCCCAGATCGCCTGTATCGAGATCAGCAATTCGGGCGCCGAGGTGCCGAACGCCACCACGGTCAGGCTGACAATCAGCGCCGGAATACCCAGCCGCAAGCTGAGATTAACCGCCCCCCTGACCAGAATATCCCCCGCCAGAAGCAGGATCAGCAGGCCAAGCCCGGCGAGCAGAAACTCGGTAATCATTGCCTAGTCTTGCCCTTTGGAACAGTGGCGGCACGGCCCGCCCTTGAGATTGTAGCGCCCGCATTCCGGGCACAGGCTTGGTTTCGGCAACCCCCCTGTCGGCCCGCCCCGTCGCCCGATACGCGGCAGACGAAGCCGCCCGAACATGGCCAGAACCACCATGCCGATCAGAAACAGGGACACGATCTTGATCATCGGTTAAAGCCCATATCGCGCATAGGCCGCGCGGGCATCCATGGTTCCGGTCACATCTTCGACAATCTGCGTGCCGAACCGCTGCAACAGGCCCCGTTTCGGCCCGTAAACGGCAAACCGGGTCTTTTCACCGAACAGGTCTTTCATCTTCGGTTTCAGATGCCCCAGACCATCGGCAAGGCCCAGATCAACCCCGGTCTGACCAAGCCAGAATTCACCGGTGAACAGATCGGCGTTTTCCGCCAGCCGGCTGCCCCTGCTGCGTTTCACATGGGCGATGAAGGCCGCGTGTATCTGCGCCTGAATGGATGTCAGCCGCGCCACATCCTCTGCCCGTTCCGGGCGGAACGGGTCCAGCATGGATTTGTCCTTGCCCGCCGTATGCACCCGCCGTTCGATGCCGAACCGGGCGATCAGCTCATTCAGCCCGAAACTGGCCGAAATCACCCCGATGGACCCGATGATTGAGCTTTCATCGACCCAGATATGATCAGCCGCGCAGGCCAGCCAATACCCGCCCGAAGCCGCCACATCCTCGACAAACGCGTGAACCGGCACCTCTTTTTCCTCGGACAGCCGTTTGATCCGTGCCGCAATCAGCGAGGATTGCACGGGCGATCCGCCGGGGGAATTGATCGCCAGCGCCACGGCGGCAGGTTTGCCTCTGGCAAAGGCTTTCTCGATCATCTGGGCGGTGCCCGCATCATTCAGAACTGCGCTGCGACCGGTTGCTGAGATCACACCCTGCAGGCGGATCACCGACACCAGAGGGTCGGTTTTCATGAAGGGGATAAACCTTTTCATGGAATCGCATGTAGCCTGCGCATCCGCTGCGAACAAGGCGCGGGTCTGAGATTTGCAGGGCTTGTGACCACCGCAAAGCTCTTGCGCCCGTAAAACCGGGATCAGTGCTGGACTTTACCGCAATTCTGACGCGCAATCGCGCATATGGACGGACCTGACCCAGATATGCGCCCGCCAGCCCGGCGCACCCGGCCCGGGCTTTGGTGGCAGGGTCTGGCCAGCCTGCTGCTGGCACTCTCAATCCTGGCCTGTGCCACGGGCAAGACACGGGCCGAGGATATCCTGATCTTTGCCGCCGCCAGCCTGCGCGAACCGCTGGAGGAGTTGCGTGAAAACTGGACAGGCGCGCCTCTGGCAATCTCTTATGCGGGCAGTTCGGTTCTGGCCCGCCAGATTGAGGCCGGCGCCCCGGTTGATCTGTTCCTGTCCGCAAACACAGACTGGGTTGCCTATCTGGACAATCAGGGCCTGATCGACAACAGGTATCAGCAGGTGCTTTTGTCGAACCGGCTGGTTCTGGCAGGCCCGGCCCCGGCCATGTCACAGGCTGAGGATTTCGCGGCTGCATTGACCGCCCTGCACCGCGACGCCCGAATTGCTACCGGACTGCTTGAGGCGGTTCCCGCAGGCATCTATGCCCGGCAATCGCTGGAAACCGCCGGGCTGTTGCAGACCTTCCTGCCCCGGATCGTGCAGACCGAAAATGTGCGCATCGCCCTGACCCTCTCCGCGAGGGGAGAGGTGGCCCGCGCCATCGTCTACCGGACCGACGCGCTGTCTGACCCGGATGTGAGCATCGAAGTTCTAATCCCCTCCAACATGCATGACCCGATCCGCTATCCCATCGCCATTCCCGCCAGCAGCACCCACCCGGAGGCACGGGCGCTCTTCGCCTTTCTGACCTCGGCTGCGGCCATGGCGGTGTTTCAGGCCCATGGTTTCGGGGTGCCGGAATGAGCCTTGGCCTCGGCCCCGCGGAATGGCAGGTCGTGGGCCTGTCGATGCAGGTTGCGATCTGGGCAACGCTGGCCAGCCTGCCCTTCGGCATCCTTGCCGCGCTTATGCTGGCGCGGGGGCGGTTTTGGGGCCGTGAAGCTCTCAACATCCTTGTACATCTGCCGCTGGTCCTGCCGCCGGTGGTGACGGGCTATCTGTTACTGCTTCTGTTCGGCAGCCAGGCCCCGCTTGGCCGGTTTTTCGAGGCCACGCTTGGCCTCAGCTTCGCCTTCCGCTGGACCGGCGCGGCGCTGGCCTGCGCGATCATGGCCTTCCCGCTGATGGTGCGTGCGATCCGCCTGTCGATCGAGGCGGTGGACCCGAAACTGGAAGAGGCCGCCGCCACCCTTGGCGCGTCCCGCCTGCGCATCTTCGCCACGCTCACCCTGCCGCTGGCCCTGCCCGGCATTCTGGCCGGGATGGTTCTGGGGTTTGCCAAGGCGCTTGGCGAATTCGGGGCGACGATCACCTTCGTGTCGAACATCCCCGGCCAGACCCAGACAATCCCGACCGCGATCTACAGCCTGTTGCAGGTGCCGGGGCAGGAAAATGCAGCGCTCAGGCTGATCCTGATATCCATCGCATTATCGGCAGGTGCGCTGATCGCATCGGAATGGCTGGCCCGCAGCATGACAAAACGGATGCGCGGGTCATGAGCATCACATTGTCCCTCACCCACCGGTTCCCGGATATGGGCCTTGCGCTGGAGGCCAGGCTGAATGACGGGCTGACCGCAATCTTCGGACCGTCCGGGGCGGGCAAAACCAGCATTCTGCGCTGTGTCGCGGGGCTGCTGCACCCGGATCAGGGCCAGGTGCAGATTGGCGACCATCTGTTGCTGGACACGGCCAGAGGCATCAACATCCCCACCGCCCGGCGGCGGATCAGCTATGTGTTTCAGGAACCGCGCCTGTTCCCGCATATGAGTGTGGCCGCCAATCTCGGCTATGGCGCCGCGGGCGCCCGGGGCCGGGCGCTGCCCCTTGGGTTCGACCCGCTGGTTGACCTGCTTGGCCTCGGTCCCCTGCTGACCCGCCGCCCGGCCACATTGTCGGGGGGAGAAGGGCAGAGGGTCGCCCTTGGCCGGGCGCTTCTGGCAGCCCCCGATCTGCTGTTGATGGATGAACCCTTGTCAGCCCTCGACACGGGACGCAAAGCCGATCTTCTGCCCTATTTCGAACGGTTGCGCGATCAGGTCGGCATCCCGATCCTCTATGTCAGCCATGATGTAAGCGAGGTTGCCCGCCTCGCCGATACGGTCATCCTTATGGACAAGGGCCGGATGCGCAGCGTCGGGCCGGTGGCCGAGATATTTGCAGGGGGCGAAACCGGGGATCAGGTCAGCCGCGATATGGCCGGCGCACTTCTGAACGTGACAATTGCCGCCCATGATGCAGAGGACGGCCTGACCGAGGCACGGATCGGCGCGCAGCCCCTGTGGCTGCCGGGGCATGTGGGCAATCCGGGTGACCGGCTGCGCCTGCGGCTGGATGCGCGTGATGTGATGCTGATGCGCGATATGCCAAAGGGGATCAGCGCGCTGAACGTGCTGCCCGCCACCGTGATCAGCATCGGTGCGGGGCCCGGTTCGGGCGCGCTGGTCCGGCTGGATCATCAGGGGCAGGTGCTGGTCGCACGGGTCACCAAACGCTCTGTCCGGGTGCTGGCGCTGGAGCCGGGGCTGCGCCTGCACGCCATCGTCAAATCCATGTCCGTCACCCAGGAACGGGTCGGACCCGGGTAAAGCCCTCTTTAAGACCCCGTCGATAAAGTCGGCTGACACGCGCCCCCGCCTGACCGGGCCGCAATCAGGCCGCCCCGGGGGGAATCCATGCCCGAAATCATCCTTCACATCGGCGCCCACAAGACCGGCACCACCAGCCTGCAAAGGCTTTGCGCCGAAAACCGGGCACTGATGGAACGCAATAATGTGCTCTACCCGGATACAAACTGGTATCATTATGCCCAGCACCGGCTTGCCTTTGCCCTGCGCGGCCAGAACCGGGGCGGGGCCGATGCGACGCAGGAACTTGGCGCCTTTGCCCGCGCCATTGCCAGCACAGGCGCGCAAAAAATCTTTGTCTCCAGCGAGGAACTTTTTTCAATCCCGCTGGAAAAGCTGCGCCCTTTGGCAACATGTCTGAAAAACCGACCTGTCAAAATCATCGCAGTTCTGCGCAGGCCCGATGAATTTCTCCTCTCGCTGTACAACCAGAAGGTCAAACACCCGGGGAATGCGTTTCGCCAGCCGATCGGGTATTTCCTGAAAAACCCTGGGGATATAGATGCCGATATCCATTTTCGGGCCTGTATCGGCAATTGGAGCAGTCTGTTTGGCCGGGAGAACATTACCCTGCTGAATTATGACAGCGCCCCGCCGGTTGAGAGCGTTCTTGAGATTCTAGGGCTGACCGGCAAGCTGCACCCGCCGCCGCATCGGGAAAATACCAGCGTTCCGGGGGCCGTGGCCGAGATCATGCGCCTGTCCAAGATGATCGAGATGCCCACCCATCGGCAAAAGCAGCTTTACACGCTGGCGCTTGGCTGCTTCTCGAACCGGCCCAGGCTTCATGTCTCTGCCGAGGATCGCCGGGCCATCGTTGCCCGTTTCGAACCTGAGAATGACGCGCTGTTCGCGGAATTCGGACAGGAAAACCCCTATCGCGCCGCACGGCTCCGCTTTGCAGAGGATGGGGCAAAGGACGCGCCCGCCTTGAACCTGCGGGATATGATGGACCTTGTGAACCATCTGTTCGAAGATATGGCGTAGCCAGAGACCAGAGAACAGCCACGCGGAGAATATGTTTCTATGGAAGTGTAAGACGTTTTGCGTTACGATATGTGGGGACAAGGATGCAGTTTGAATGGGATGACGCGAAATCAGAGGCAACACGGGCCGCACGCGGATTTGGCTTCGAACAGATGACGCCGGTCTTCCTCGACCCATGTCGCGCCATCTTCCCGGACAACCGCTTAGACTACGGGGAACAGCGGTGGATTACCTTTGGCGAAACCGAAGGCCGCCTATTCGCCGTAGCCTACACCATGCGCGGCGATGCCATAGCGAAATCGTTTTATTCTGCACCATCTCTTATCAAAATTCGCGTTCGAGATCAGCATCTTGCTGATCGAGAGGCAGAGAATTTTGATTCAGATTAAACGATTTCTGCTCTATCCGCATCGTATCGGCGCGGAAGGCCAACACGCGGGAAAGGAGACGTTACAATGAGTACAAAAACCTACAAGCTTGACCCGAAGGCCCCGCCCGGGCTGACCGACGCGGCCAGGGCTGCCTATGACGCAACGCCCGACGCGCAGATCGATTATGATGACATCCCCGATATGGGCGATGTCGAATGGTCCCGCCCGTCCCCGAAACCCACCGTCACCATGCGGCTGGATGAAGATGTGATTGCCTATTACAAGCGGGAAGACCCAAGGGGCTACACCCGCCGCATGGCCGCCGTTCTGTCAGCCTTCGCACGGCGGAATCGTTCCCCTGAATAAGCAGGGGGGCCAGATCATGAGTTTGACCCGAACCTGCCCGGTCACGGGGTCAATCGGCCCCCTCAAAAAAGGGGTTTTCATCTGCGTCCGACGCCGTAAACTGCGCCCCATGACGACGCGCAGCCATATCGCCTTGATTGCCGCCCCTCTGGGTGGCCTGGACCTGCGCGGTCTTCTCCTTCTTAGCCACCTCTGAGCGTGCCATCCGGCGCGACCGCTCAGGGGGGGATGAAGCGCCGAGAAAATCACGCGAAATCAAGGCTAAGGACCAGAGCTATGACCAATGACAAAAACCGTGTGGTGATTTTTGACACCACCCTGCGCGACGGCGAACAATCCCCCGGCGCAACGATGAGCCATGACGAAAAGCTGGAGATTGCCAGCCTCTTGGACGAGATGGGCGTCGATATCATCGAGGCCGGGTTTCCCATCGCCTCCGAAGGCGATTTCGCCGCCGTCTCCGAGATCGCCAAAAACGCGCGGAACAGTGTGATCTGCGGGCTGAGCCGAGCGAATTTCAAGGATATCGACCGCTGTTGGGAGGCCGTTCGCCACGCGAAACAGCCGCGTATCCACACCTTTATCGGCACCTCGCCGCTGCACCGGGCGATCCCCAACCTGACCCAAGATGAAATGGCCGAACGGATTCACGACACGGTCAGCCATGCCCGCAATCTCTGCGACAATGTGCAATGGTCGCCAATGGATGCAACCCGCACCGAATGGGAGTATCTGGCCCGCGTCGTGGAAATTGCGATCAGGGCCGGGGCCACCACGCTGAACATCCCCGATACGGTCGGCTATACAGCGCCAAACGAATCCGCCGACCTGATCCGTCGCCTGATCGCCGAGGTTCCCGGCGCCGATGAGGTGGTTTTCTCGACCCATTGTCATAATGATCTGGGCATGGCGACAGCCAATTCTCTGGCAGCGGTCGAAGGCGGTGCCCGGCAGATCGAATGCACGATCAACGGCCTGGGTGAACGCGCAGGCAATACAGCCCTGGAAGAGGTGGTGATGGCGATGAAGGTGCGCCATGACATCATGCCGTTTACCACCGGCATCGACGCCACCAAGCTGATGAACATCTCCCGCCGGGTCGCCACGGTGTCCGGTTTTGCGGTGCAGTTCAACAAGGCCATCGTCGGCAAGAACGCCTTTGCCCATGAAAGCGGCATCCATCAGGATGGCATGCTGAAAAACGCCGAAACCTTTGAAATCATGCGCCCCGAGGATGTGGGCCTGTCCGAGACCAATATCGTCATGGGCAAGCATTCCGGCCGGGCGGCCCTGCGTTCGAAACTCAAGGATCTGGGCCATGATCTGGCGGATAATCAGCTGAACGATGTGTTCGTGCGCTTCAAAAGCCTGGCCGACCGCAAAAAGGAAATCTTCGATGATGACCTGATTGCGCTGGTGGCCGACAGCGCGGCAACCGATCAGGATGATCACCTGCATCTTCAGGCGATGACCGTGATCTGCGGCACCGAAGGCCCGCAAAAGGCAACCATGACCCTGTCGGTCGGCGGCATCGAGAAATCGGTTGAAGCCACCGGGGACGGCCCGGTCGATGCGGCCTTCAACGCGGTCAAGGCGATTTTCCCGCATCAGACGATGCTGCAATTGTATCAGGTGCATGCGGTGACTGAAGGCACCGATGCCCAGGCCACGGTCAGTGTGCGGATGGAAGAGGAAGGCCGCATCGCCACCGGCCAATCCGCCGATACCGATACGGTGGTGGCCAGCACCAAGGCCTATATCAACGCACTCAACCGGCTGATCCTGCGCCGTGAAAAGACCGGAGGCCATGACCTGCGAGAGGTGTCGTATAAAGATGTCTCGTGATTATGGCGTTTCGGGTTTGACCTGAAAAGCAGTCATGTCATGGGGCGGTGCTGATGTCACCGCCCCTTCTGACACAGGATAGTGAAGCACCCGCGCGAACCGGGATCAGCCTTTCGCGTGAAGGGGCCGGATTTCTCCAGAAATCCTTGTGGAAAACGCGCGTTTTCCGGTTCCTTCACGATCCTGCGCGACATACAGCGCGGCGAAAATGCGCTGACCCGGGCTCAGATCGCTCTTTACGCCTGCCAGACGGGGTGACTATATGCACTCCGGTTGAACGCGCCCGAGTCTCTTGGGCGCCTTTTGGACGTTACAGCAGGATTCTCCCCCATATGGCCATCGGATTTGGCAGCCTTTTCTCCGCCGATATGGCAATTGACCTCGGCACCGCGAACACGCTTGTCTATGTGAAAGGCAAGGGTGTGATCCTGAATGAGCCCTCGGTGGTGGCCTATCAGGTCAAGGATGGTGTGAAAAAAGCCCTGGCTTTCGGGGAAGACGCCAAACTGATGCTGGGCCGCACGCCCGGGTCGATTCAGGCGATCCGGCCCATGCATGACGGCGTGATCGCAGATTTCGACGTGGCCGAAGAGATGATCAAACACTTCATCCGCAAGGTCCATAAACGCACAACCTTCACCAAACCCAAAATCATCGTCTGCGTGCCCCATGGGGCCACCCCGGTCGAAAAACGGGCGATCCGGCAATCGGTTCTGTCCGCAGGCGCCCGCAAGGCGGGCCTGATTGCCGAACCGATCGCGGCGGCCATCGGGGCCGGCATGCCGATCACCGACCCGACCGGCAACATGGTCGTGGATATCGGCGGCGGAACCACCGAGGTGGCCGTTCTCAGCCTGGCCGACATCGTTTATGCCCGATCCGTGCGCGTCGGCGGCGACCGGATGGATGAAGCCATCATCTCTTACCTGCGCCGTCAGCAGAACCTTCTGATCGGGGAGGCAACCGCCGAACGCATCAAAACCTCCATCGGCACCTCGCGGATGCCCGATGACGGGCGCGGGTCCTCCATGCAGATCCGCGGCCGTGACCTGTTGAACGGGGTGCCCAAGGAAACCGAGATCAGCCAGGCCCAGGTGGCCGAAGCGCTGGCCGAACCGGTGCAGCAGATCTGCGAGGCGGTGATGAGCGCACTGGAAGCCACCCCCCGGATCTGGCAGCCGATATCGTGGATCGTGGCGTGATGCTGACCGGCGGCGGTGCGCTTCTGGGAGAGCTTGACCTGGCACTTCGTGAACAGACGGGTCTGGCGATTTCAGTGGCCGATGAAAGCCTGAATTGCGTGGCCATGGGCACCGGCAAAGCGCTGGAGTATGAAAAACTGCTCCGCCATGCGATAGATTACGACAGCTAAAGCGGTTTGCGTTTTATATGGGGCAGCCCCGTCGAAAACGCGTTCGAGCCGAAGGCGAGAGGCAGCGGTTTTCGGTAAAGTTCAAACGCAGACCGCTATAGGATCTTTCGGGCGCAACCTGATACATGCGATGTCAGCGAAACCTGAAAAGTGTTGTAAACCCACGGATGTTGCGCGTTTGCGCAGCGCGATGTGAGGATGTGAATGGCCCGTGATCGAAACGATGCCGCCTATGCCCGCCCTGTCCGGCGTTTGCTGCTGACGGTTCTGATCTTATGTCTTGTGTCGCTGGTTCTGATCTGGCGGATTGATAACCCACGGGTCGAACGTATGCGCGCCGCCATCGTTGACCGGGTTGTCCCGAATATGGAATGGGCGATGGCCCCGGTCGCGGGCATGGCGCGTATGCTGGATGATTTCCAAAGCTACTCAAGACTTTACGAACAGAACGACCAGCTTCGGCGCGAATTGCAGCAAATGCGCGCCTGGCGCGAGGCCGCGCTGCAGCTGGAGCAGGAAAACGCCCGGTTGCTGGATCTCAACCGGGTGCAACTGGACCCGGAACTGACCTTTGTGACCGGGATCGTGCTGGCCGATAGCGGGTCGCCCTTCCGGCGTTCGGTTCTGCTGAATGTGGGCGCCCGCGATGGGATTCTGGACGGATGGGCTACGATGGACGGGCTTGGCGTAGTCGGGCGCATCGCCGGTGTGGGGGCAAACACCTCGCGGGTTCTGTTGCTGACCGACAGCAACAGCCGCGTACCGGTGACGATCCAGCCCTCGGGGCAGCAGGCCCTGCTGCTTGGTGACAATTCCGTCGCCCCGGTTCTGGAATTCATCGAGGATGCCGAGGATATCAGCGCAGGCGACCGGGTGGTGACCTCGGGCGATGGCGGTCTGTTCCCCGCCGGTCTGCTTGTCGGTCAGGTGGGGCTAAGCCCGGATGGGCGGATGCGCACGCGCCTTGCCGCCGATTACGCAAGGCTGAATTTTCTGCGCGTGATGCGCAGCCACCCGGGCACCACATTGTCCGACCCCGGCGGGTTGATCGGCCCGCCCTGGCCCTTGTCAGACCCGAGTGCCGAAGACATCCCGGCAGACATACAGACCCCGCCGCTTGAGACAGGTGCGCTGGACCCATGATAGACCCGGTTACCCGCCATATCTGGACCTATCGGCTGCTCTATCTCGCGCTCAGCCTTGTGGTGATTGCCTATAAGCTCCTGCCGCTCAGCCTGGGGTCTATCGGTCTGCCCTCGCCCGATATTCTGCTGGCCCTGACACTGGCCTGGCTGATGCGCCAGCCTGCCGTCGTGCCCATGGGCGCCATTATCCTTGTTTTCCTGCTGGCCGATTTCCTGTTTCAGCGCCCCCCGGGGCTTTGGACCCTGCTTGTCCTGCTGACCAGTGAAAGCCTGCGCAGGCGGCGCGCCCAGATGACCGAATTTCCGTTTCTCGTCGAATGGAGCGCCTTTGCCGGGGCCGTATTCACGCTTTTGATCCTGAACCGGGTCGCGCTTTGGGTGCTTATGGTGAACCAGACAACCCTTGGCCTGACGCTGGTCCATGGGATTGTGACAGTGGCGATCTATCCGGTTGTGGTGGCGGTCTCGAAATTCCTGTTCGGGCTGCGTAAACTGGGGCCAATCGACTCAGACGTGGCCGCAAACCCATGAAACGCACCCCCAGGAAACCGAGGAAAACGCCCGCCTTGTGGGCCGCCGCGCCCTGGTGGTTGGCGGGGTGATCGCGGGCACGGGCGCGGTGCTGGCAGGCCGGATGCAGTATCTGCAACTGGACCGGGCCGATGATTTCCGCATGCTGGCCGAGGAAAACCGGATCAATATCCGCCTGTTGCCCCCCGCGCGCGGCCTGATCTTCGACCGGGCAGGCCAGCTTCTGGCGGGCAATGAACAGAATTACCGCATCATCATGGTGCGCGAAGATGCCGATGACGTGGACGCCGTGCTTCAGCGGCTGACGGATCTGGTCAATCTTGACATCGGCAAGCTGGCGCGCGCGCGTGAGGAAATGCTGGCCCGCCCGCCCTTTGTACCGGTGACGATTGCCGACAGATTAAGTTGGGAAGAACTGTCGACCGTGGCGGTGAACGCCCCCGCCCTGCCCGGTGTGACCCCTGAATTCGGGCTAAGCCGTATCTATCCCCGGGGCCCGGATTTCGCCCATGTGGTGGGCTATGTCGGCCCGGTCTCGGATTGGTATCTGGAAACCACCGGCGACACCGACCCGGTTCTGCAGATCCCCGATTTTCAGGTCGGGCGCTACAATATCGAGGCGCGGATGGAACCCCGCTTGCGCGGGCGGGCGGGTGCCAAACGGGTCGAGGTCAATGCCGGTGGCCGCATCATGCGGGAACTGGACCGCGACGCCGCAACCCCCGGCGCGGATCTGCAACTGACCATTGATGCCGGATTGCAGAACTATGTCGAGGCCCGGCTGCATGGCGAAAGCGCCGGGGCCGTGGTGATCGAGGTGGCAACCGGTGAGATTGTGGCCCTTGCCTCGGCCCCGACCTTTGACCCCAATCTCTTTGTGCGCGGGATCTCGACCACCGACTGGAACACGCTGAACACAGACCCGTACCGGCCATTGGCCAATAAATCGGCACAGGGCCTTTACCCGCCCGGCTCGACCTACAAGATGATCGTTGCCATGGCCGCGCTTGAGGCCGGTGTGATCACGCCCGAGGAAACCGTGACCTGCCGGGGCTTCACCGAGGTTGGCAACCGCCGGTTCCATTGCTGGCGGCGCGGTGGCCACGGCGCGATGAATCTGACCGACAGCCTGACCCAATCCTGTGATGTCTATTATTATGATCTGGCAGAACGCACCGGGATCGAGGCGATTTCCGCCATGGCCCGTCGTCTGGGCTGTGGCGTGCATCACGATGTGCCGCTTTCCGGTGTTGTCACCGGCCTGGCCCCCACCATGCAATGGAAACGCGACAACCGGGGCGAGGATTGGGTGGTCGGCGACACGCTGAACGCCTCCATCGGTCAGGGCTTCGTGCTGGCCTCCCCCCTGCAGCTTGCGGTGATGACCGCACGTCTGGCCACCGGGCGCAATATCATGCCGAAAATGGTGAAATCCATCGACGGGCGTGATGACGGGCCTCTGGGCGGCGAGGGTCTGGGCCTTGATCCCGCACATCTGGCCCTGGTCCAGCAAGGCATGTACCGGGTCAGCAATGCCCGTCGCGGCACCGCCTATCGCAGCCGGGTCGAAGACCCGGCCTATGCGCTTGCGGGCAAAACCGGCACCAGCCAGGTGCGCAACATCACCGCGGCTGAACGGCGCGCAGGGGTGGTCCGCAATGCCGATCTGCCCTGGGAACGCCGCGACCACGCCCTGTTTGTGGCCTTCGCACCTTTTGAAGCGCCGCGTTTCGCGGTCTCGGTGGTGGTTGAACATGGCGGTGGCGGCTCCATCGCAGCGGCGCCCATCGGCCGGGATATCCTGCTGCGTGCCCAATATGGCGATGTGCCCCCGGTTGAGCTTTACCCCGCAAACCAGCGTCGCGACATCGAAGAGATGCACGAGAATATGGACCTGCGCCCCGTCACCCGGCCTGAAGGCAACGGGGGCAGCAGCCAAGCATGAGCTTTCTGGAATACACGGTCAAATCCACCCCAAGCGGGTTGCGAAAACTGTTTTATGTGAACTGGGCGCTGGTGCTTTTGGTGATGGCGGTCACCAGCATCGGGTTTCTGATGCTGTATTCCGTCGCGGGCGGCTCCCTGACGCCCTGGGTCGAACCGCAGATGCAGCGGTTCGGCCTTGGTCTGATCGTCATGTTCATCGTCGCCATGGTGCCGATCTGGTTCTGGCGCAACATGTCTGGCGTTGCCTATGGGGTGTCGATCCTTCTGCTGCTTTATGTGGAGTTTTTCGGCTCCATCAATATGGGGGCGCAGCGCTGGATTGATCTGGGTTTCATGCGCCTGCAACCCTCGGAACTGACCAAAATCACCATGGTGATGCTGCTTGCCGCCTATTACGACTGGCTCGACAGTCGTAAAATGTCGCGACCGCTTTTCGTGCTGATCCCGCTTGTGATCATCTTCATCCCGGTGCTGCTGACCCTGCGCCAGCCCGATCTGGGCACCGCCCTGCTGTTGCTTATGGGCGGCGGCGCGGTGATGTTCCTGGCCGGTGTTCACTGGGCCTATTTCCTGGCCGTCATCGGCACCGGTCTGGCAACGGTCACCGCGGTTTTCACCTCACGCGGGACGCCATGGCAGCTTTTGCAGGATTATCAGTACCGCCGGATCGACACTTTCCTTGATCCCGCCTCGGACCCGCTTGGCGCGGGCTATCACATCACCCAGTCCCAGATCGCGCTTGGCTCCGGCGGGTTTGGCGGGCGCGGCTTCATGCAGGGCACCCAAAGCCGCCTGAATTTCCTGCCCGAAAAACATACGGATTTCATCTTTACCACCCTGGCCGAGGAATTCGGCTTTATCGGCGCCGCCTCGCTTCTGGCGCTCTATCTGCTGATCCTGCTGTTCTGCATCAGCACCGCCCTGCAAACCAAAGACCGCTTTGCCGCGCTGGCGACGCTTGGCGTCGCGGTGACCTTCTTTCTCTATTTCGCGATCAATATGGCGATGGTGATGGGGCTGGCCCCGGTGGTGGGCGTGCCCCTGCCGCTGGTCAGTTATGGCGGGTCGGCCATGCTGGTTCTGATGGTGGGGTTCGGTCTGGTGCAATCCGCTCATATCCACCGTCCCCGTTAAGGCCCTTCTCCCGATGCCCAATATCCTCTTTGCCGCGCGCCCTGAGCGCTGGACCCAATATGAACGCCCCCTGCGAAACGCCCTGGTCGAAGCCGGGCTGCCGGGCGCAAATCTGACCACCCGGGCCGATCCGGCAGAGGTGGAGTACATCATCTATGCCCCGAACGGCCCGGTCAGTGATTTCACCCCCTATACAAGGCTGAAAGCCGTCCTGAACCTCTGGGCCGGGGTCGAGGATGTGGTGGGCAACACAACCCTGACCGTGCCCTTGGCGCGGATGGTCGATTATGGCCTGACCGAAGGTATGGTTGACTGGGTCGTGGCCCATACCATGCGCCACCATATTGGGATCGACGCCCATATTCACGGCCAGGACGGGGTCTGGCGCGCCGGCATTGTACCACCCCTTGCCCGCGACCGCCGGGTGGCGATCCTCGGGCTGGGCGCGCTTGGATCGGCCTCCGCCACCGCGCTTGCCGGTCTGAACTTTCAGGTCAGCGGATGGTCCCGCAGCCCGAAACAGATTGACGGGATCCGCACATTTCACGGCCCGGACGGGTTACAAAAAATCCTGAAATCGGCAGAAATTGTAACCCTTCTTCTGCCCGACACCCCCGCGACCGAGGCCGTATTGAACGCCGACACCTTCGCCATGATGCCAAAAGGGGCGGTGATCCTGAACCCGGGGCGTGGTGCCCTGATCGACGATACCGCCCTGCTCAACGCGCTTGATACAGGCCGGATCAGCCATGCCACGCTTGATACATTCCGGGTGGAACCCCTGCCCGAAACTCACCCGTTCTGGGCCCATCCCAAGGTCACCGTCACCCCGCATATCGCCTCGGAAACCCGCGTTGAAAGCGCCGCCAAAGTGATCATCGACAATATCCGCCGGGGCGAAACCGGTGCCCCCTTCCTGCATCTTGTCGACCGTGATCTGGGCTATTGACACATATGGCAGAGCCCTTCCCCCTTCTTCTTGTCCCAAATACGCAAAACCCGGGCCTCGCCACAGACACTCCCCTTGCAGCCCCCGCGCGGGCCAGGCCCCAGACCCGTGGCAACGCGGGGCAAGGAGAGCCCCGAAGCGGCCTGACGCGGCCAGCCGCCAGCGCGTCAGCGCAATCTGGGCGGGCGGTCCGGGTCCATCCCCGGTTCGGCCCCCGGGGTTTTTCGACCACAGGTTCCGGCAAATCGAACCTCAGCCCAAGCCGCGCCAGAGAGGCACAGATCGGCTCGGAGGCGTTGAAAAACGCCACATCCAGACTGCCCGCCTCGATACCGGAAAAGGTCAACGCCTCGGCCACCGCCTGCGCCAGGGCCGGTTCGGCACCTTTATCGGCCCCGACAAAACCCAGCAAATGCCCCTGCCGCCCATCCTCATAGGAAACCCCGGCCAGATAGGCCAGTTTCGCCATCCCGACTGCGCCCGCCAGCTTCGCATCCAGCGCCGCAATCAGCGCCTCGGGCAGGCCTTTCGGGGCAGATATCTCTGCGGGGCGGGCTTCCATCTCATCGGGCGCATGATCAAGCGTGTCGGCCAGCCAGCCCACCGCCTCGGCCTCGATCAGGATGGAGGACGGCGCCACATCCAGATTGACACCCAGGCCAATCGCCTGCCCCGCCAGCATTCCCGCCAGGGCCCGCCCTGAAAGGGCCGCATAGGGAGAGATCCGGCCCGCAAATGCCGTCAACCGCTCTTCACGGTCAAAAACCAGGGCGAATTGCTGCCCCTCCACCGGGAAAATCTGCGGGCTGATCCGATCGCCATCAGCCTCACTCTCCAACAGCAAAAACAGCTCTGTGCTGGCCAGACAATCATAGAACCGCAACCGCGCGGCATCATCGCCCGGCGCGGCCTCCATCACCGCATGGGCCTGATCAAGCGCCGTCATCTATTTCAACACCTCCGCCACCCGGGCCCGCAATACCGGCAACAGCTCGGCACTGAACCACGGGTTTTTCTTCAGCCAGCCGGTATTGCGCCAGGACGGGTGCGGCAAGGGGATTATCCCGGGCCCATGGTCGCGCCAGGCAGCCACGGTTTCGGTCACGCCGGCTTTGCCTCCCAGATGCCAGTTTTGCGCATAACCGCCGATCAACAGGGTCAGACGAACCCCGGACAGCAGATCGGTCACCCGACGCCGCCAGGTCTGCGCACAAATCTTCGGCGGCGGCAGGTCGCTGCCCCTGGCGTTATAGCCCGGAAAGCAGAACCCCATGGGCACAATCGCCACCCGGCTCCGGTCATAGAAGACCTTTTCTGACACGCCCATCCAGTCGCGCAAACGGTCGCCGGAAGGGTCTGTGAACGGTTTGCCGGACTGGTGAACCTTCATCCCCGGCGCCTGCCCGGCGATCAGCAACCGGGCGTCGGGGGCGAACCAAACCACCGGGCGGGGTGCATGGCCTGTCGCCGTTGCCGCAAAACGGTCGGCACAGATCGTGCAGGAGGACAGTTCTGATCTCAGGGCTTCGAAAGACATGTGCCAGACCTAAAGGGTTTCCGGCATCTGTTGAACCGCAATAAACCTTCCGATGAGCATATCAGGGCTCGACATCAATTCTATATTTCTACATATATAGAAATATGAACCGGAATCCCCCTCCCCCTCCCGCTCTCACTCTGGCCGCAACCGCCTTTGCCGCGCTTGGATCAGAACACAGGCTGGCGATCCTGCGCCGTCTTGTCCGCGCGGGGCCCGACGGGGTGCCGATGGGGGAACTGGGCCTGGATGTGGGCATCGAAGGCTCAGTCCTGACCCATCATCTGAAACAACTGGTCAGTGCCGGGCTGGTCACACAAAAGCGCGATGGACGGCGCATCCTCTGTTCGGTGGCTTTCGGGCAGATCGAGGGGTTGTCTGACTTTCTGCTGTCGCAATGCTGCGCGGATCGCGGCGGGCATGACAAAGGCACCCGCCATGGCTGATCTGACGCTCCCCCCTCCTCGCGGGCCCGTATGATATGGAGCCGGACCGACAAGGTCCTGCTCAGCTCTGTGGCAGTGCTTCTGGCGATTTTCATCCTCGACCGGCCCGCCTTTGGCCCAAGTGTCACCGACACGGCCAGCAACCTGCTGCACACCCTGCCCTTCATCCTGTTTGCCGTCTCTGCCATTGGGTTTTTACGGGCCACCGGGTCTGAACGCCTGCTGGAAGACGCGTTTCAGGGACGTGAGGCGCGGATGATCATTCTGGGGGCGCTGGCCGGTGGCCTGTCGCCGTTCTGTTCCTGCGAGGTGATCCCGTTTATCGCCGCCCTTCTGGCCGCAGGTGCGCCCTTGTCAGCGGTTATGGCCTTCTGGCTGGCCTCCCCCCTGATGGACCCGGCGATGTTCGCGGTCACCGCAGGCACGCTTGGCTTTGATTTCGCCCTGGCCAAGACGCTCGCCGCCATCGGGCTTGGCCTTATGGGCGGGCTGACCGTCATGATGCTGGCCCGCACCGCCCTGTTCACCGACGCGCTCAAACCGCAGACCCCCACCGGATGCGGCAGTTGCTGCGGCGGTGCCAAACTGACGCTGAACTGGGCCTTCTGGACCGAGGCCCCCGCCGGACCCTGTTTGCCGAGACCGCCTGGTCGAACCTTGTGTTTCTCGGGAAATGGCTGGCGCTGGCCTATGTGCTGCAAACCCTGCTGATCCGCTACATTCCGGCTGATCTGATCGCAGGGATCGTTGGCGGCGATGGCATCGGGTCGATCCTGCTGGCGGCTCTGGTGGGCGCGCCGGCCTATCTGAACGGATATGCGGCCGTCCCCCTGATCGACGGGCTGTTGCAGCAGGGGATGAGCCAGGGCGCCGCGATGGCCTTTGTCATCGCCGGCGGTGTCAGTTGCATCCCTGCGGCGGTTGCGGTCTGGGCGCTGGTGAAACCCCGGGTTTTTGCGGCTTATCTGGGGCTTGCCCTGACCGGTGCAATCCTGGCGGGCATTGTCTGGGGTGCGTTCGCCTGACCCATTGTGCGGTGCTGAGCCTTCCGCTATTTCGATCACCACAATAGACGAAAGGTGGGTCATGTATCGCGTCTGGAATTTCATCACCAGCTATTCGCTGTTCCTGATCGGTGGCGCCATCATCGCGCTGATCTGGGCAAATATCGACGCGTCCAGCTATCACCATATGGTTGATTTCGTGCTGATCGACGATTTCTTTATCGGTCATCTGCATGTGGACGAGCTTGGCCATATTCACCGGACGCTGACCCTGCATTATCTGGTCAATGACGTGCTGATGGCGCTGTTTTTCGCCATCGCCGCCAAGGAAGTGTGGGAAGCCGTGATCCTGAAAAACGGCTCGCTGCGGGGTAAAAAGGCCGCGACCCCCTTGTTTGCAACGCTTGGCGGGATGGTCGGGCCGATTGCCGTCTATCTGGGGCTGGCCCTGGTTCTGGGCTCAGACACCTATTCGGCGGTCGCCAATGGCTGGGCCATTCCAACCGCGACAGATATCGCCTTTTCCTATCTGGTGGGCCGTCTTGTCTTCGGCGCAGGCCATCCGGCAGTGCGCTTCCTGCTGCTTCTGGCCATCGCCGATGACGCGGCGGGCCTGTTGATCCTGGCGATTTTCTACCCCTCGGCAGAGCTTGCGCCGGAATGGCTTTTGCTCAGCCTCGGGGCTGCGGTCGGGGTTTTCGTGCTGTTCAACTGGTTGCCGCGATATCTTGACCGGGGCGATCAGCTGCGCACACGATCCACCTTCATACGCAAAAGCTGCAGCTACTGGCCCTATGCCATGGCCGGATGTCTGAGCTGGTATGGCTTTCAGGAAAGCGGGTTGCACCCGGCGCTCGGGCTGTTGCCGATTGTGCCCACGATCCCCCATGCGGATCGGGCCTTTGGCATTTTCGCCGATGCCGAACGGCATTTGCACGACCTGCTGAACCAGATGGAACATGCCCTGAAATACCCTGTTGAGATCGTTCTGGGCCTGTTTGGTCTGATGAATGCAGGGGTTGAGTTTTCGTCGATGGGTGATGCAACCTGGCTTGTCCTTGCCGGGCTTCTGATCGGCAAACCCATCGGCATTTTCCTGTTTGGCTATGTCGCCGCAAAACCCCTTGGGCTGGGGATGCCGCAAGGTATGCGGATCATCGACCTTGTGGTGATCGGCTTCGTGGCGGCCATCGGCTTTACCGTATCGCTGTTTGTGGCCTCGGTCGCATTTGATGGCGGGCCTGTGCAGGACGCCGCCAAGATGGGGGCGCTGTTCAGCTTTGGCGCGGCCCTTGTCTCCATCATTGCGGGCAAGATGTTGCGGGTTCAGAAGCAAGAGACCTGACCCGGCCCTGTACCGCCAAAGGCCGAACTTGTGCCATAATCAACGTATCGGGCTTGGAACAAAGGCCGATCAGGGACATAATGGCGCCCAATTGGGCCTTTACTACCGGGTCATGCAACCCCCGCGCAAAATGACGGGGCATATGACGAAAATGGCAGATATAGCAGCGGCGGAGCAATCACTTGCTCGAATTTATAAATGTTTCCAAGTCCTTCTGGACGGGCACACAACGCAAGGTGATCCTTGACCGCGCCTCGTTTCGCGTCGATCTGGGCTATTCGCTTGGCATTCTGGCCCCCAATGGCACCGGCAAGACCACCGTGATCAACATGATGGCCGGGCTGGAGAAACCCGATGAGGGCGAAGTTGTCCGGGCCTGCCGCGTCTCTTTCCCGCTTGGTTTCATGGGCGGGGTGATCACCAAACTGAACGCAACCGAAAACAGCCGCTTCATCGCGCAGCTGCACGGTCTGGACCCGGATTATGTCGAGGCGTTCTGCCGCTGGCTCTGCGGGATCGAGGAATATTTCGAAATGCCGATCGGCACCTATTCCTCGGGCATGCGGGCGCGGTTCAACTTCTCGCTGCTGCTGGCCCTGGATTTCGAGATTTACCTGATTGACGAGGGCATGCCCCAATCCACCGATCCGGGGTTCAACCGCCGGGCGGGCAGCATTCTGGCCGACAGGTTGCGGTCTGCCACGGTTGTCATCGTGTCGCACCAGCCCAAGACACTTGAAAAATTCGCGCGCAAGGCTGCCGTGCTAAAAGACGGACAACTGTATTCCTTCGACGCGCTGGAAGAGGCAAAAAGATTTTATGACTATGAAGCCCAAAGCTAAGAAATTTCGCGTCCGCCGGGCGACGGGGGTCACACCCGCATCTGGCGGGACGCGGCCCGCAGCAGGGGCGCCGACGCAGGACAATGCCCTGCTGGGCGAGATGGAGGATGGCTTTGGCGATGCGCCCTATCCCGGTTCCGCCGCCCATGACCGTGCCTCAGGCGCCCAGGCTGCGCCGCCTGAGCCTGCGCCCGGCGCGGAACCCGAGGTTCCGGTCGAACAGGAACTGGCCGCCATCCGTCAGGAAGGCCTGACCGGGCGGCAATTGCGCATGGCAAGGCGCACAGCACAGAAACACGGGCTGCGCCCGGCCTCTGATTTCGACGCGGTGCGGCTGTTGCGGCATCGGGGGATCGACCCGTTTGCCCGCACCAATATGCTGGAGTTGATCGTGAATGACGCTCAATCCGGTGCTGCGGCCCAGACACCGGCGCAGGCGCAGGGCAACTCGCAAACCCTGCCCGCCACCATGCGCCAGCCAAGCGTTCCGGCCCCTGCCGGGCAGGCATATGACGAAAACACCCGCGCCTCCGAGATCATGCGGGTGCAGCGCGATCTTGCGACCCGGCGGCGCAAACGTCTGGCGCTGCTGGCTGTCCGGCTGATGTTCTTCGTGATGCTGCCCACCTTTCTGATCGGCTATTACTTCTTCACCGTCGCCACCCCGCTTTATGCCACCCATTCCGAATTCCTGATCCAGAAGGCCGAAGCCAGTGCCGGTGGCGATCTGAGCGGGATGTTGGGCGGCACCAGCTTTGCAACGGTGCAGGAAAGCATCACCGTACAAAGCTATCTGGAAAGCCGCGAGGCGATGCTCAGGCTTGATGCGGAGCTTGGCTTTCGCGCCCATTTCTCGGGCGAGGATATCGACCCGCTGACGCGTCTGGCCCCGGATGCCTCGGATGAAGATGTCTATGACACCTATCTGAAACATCTCGACATCGGATATGACCCGACAGAAGGCCTGGTGCGGATGGAGGTGGTTGCCGCCGATGCCGAAACCAGCCAGAGATTTTCCGCCGCCCTGATCACCTATGCCGAAGAACGGGTTGATCAGATGACCCAGCGACTGCGTGAATCGCAGATGGCCGATGCCAATAGCAGTTTCGAAGACGCCGAACTGCGTATGGTGGGCGCCCAGCAACGGGTGATCGAGCTTCAGGAACAGCGCGGGGTTCTGAGCGCCGAGGCCGAGGTCAACACGGTGTTTCAGCAGATCTCGACCTTCGAGTTGCAACTGCAACAGGAACGGCTGCGGCTTCTGGAACTGCAAAGCAATATCCGCCCGAACCAGACCCGGGTGGAGGTGGCAGAACGCAATATCGAACGGCTGGAGGCGCTGATCTCATCGCTCCGCGACGGGCTGACCGCCACAAGCGGTGCCGATGACGTCTCGCTGGCCCGGATATCCTCGGAACTGATCGTGGCCCAGGCTGATCTGCAAACCCGTCAATTGATGTTGTCCCAGGCCCTGCAGGCGATGGAAACCGCCCGGCTTGAGGCAAACCGGCAATCGCTTTATCTGTCGATCGGCGTTTTCCCGGTGGCCCCGGATGAGGCCGCCTACCCCCGCGCGTTTGAAAACACGCTGCTTGCCTTCCTGGTCTTTTCTGGCATTTACCTGCTGGTGTCGATGACCATAGCCATCCTTCGTGAGCAGATATCAGCCTGAGATCATGAAACACGTCAAGATCGGACCGATCACTTGCAGCAATGACCACCCCCTGACGGTCATTGCCGGCCCCTGTCAGCTTGAAACAGCCGACCATGCGCAGATGATTGCGGAGCAGATGGCCCGGACCTGTACCGCGGCGGGTGCGCAATTTGTCTTCAAGGGCAGTTTTGACAAGGCCAACCGCACCTCTGTCAGCGGCAAACGCGGTGTCGGCATCGACGAAGGCCTGGCGATCCTGCAAGGGGTGAAAAACAGCTTTGGCTGCCCGGTTCTGACCGATATCCATACCGCCGCCCAATGTGCCACCGTGGCAGAGGTTGTTGATATCCTGCAAATCCCCGCCTTCCTGTGCCGGCAGACCGACCTGTTGCTGGCGGCCGGGGAAACCGGGGCGGCGATCAACATCAAGAAGGGGCAGTTTCTGGCCCCGGCTGATATGGCCAATGTGGTCACCAAGGTGGAAAGCACCGGCAACACGCGTATTCTGCAGACCGAGCGGGGTGTCTCTTTCGGCTATAACACCCTGGTCACCGATATGCGCAGCCTGCCGATCATGGCGCAGGGTGGCTATCCGGTGGTGATGGATGCCACCCATGCGGTGGCCCAGCCCGGCGGCAAAGGCGACAGCAGTGGCGGCCAGCGGGAATTTGCCCCGGTTCTGGCACGCGCTGCCGTATCACTTGGCATCGCGGCGGTCTTTATTGAAACCCATGAAGACCCCGATACCGCGCCCTCTGACGGGCCCAATATGATCAAATTGCACGATATGCCCGGGCTTGTTACCAGCCTGATGGCGTTTGACCGCCTTGCCAAATCCAACCCAATTCGCATTTAATCTTTTCATTCCGGAGCTTTCCCTGATGCCCAAACCCCTGCCAAATGTGACCCAGAATACTTGGGATTTTCTGCATGTTCCGATGATCACCCCCACCGGGTTTCGTGAATATGACGCGCGCTGGAAATTCCCCGATGAGATCAATCTGCCGGGTATCACCGCCCTTGGTCTGGGCCTTGGCACCCAGATGCACGAGGCCGGGATCGACCCGGTTATCGCTGTTGGCAATGATTACCGCGACTATTCGCTATCGGTCAAAAACGCGCTGATCCTGGGGCTGATGCAGGCGGGTATTCAGGTCAAGGATATCGGCCCGGCGCTGAGCCCGATGGCCTATTTCAGCCAGTTCCATCTGGATGCCCCGGCCGTGGCGATGGTCACCGCCTCCCATAACCCCAATGGCTGGACCGGGGTCAAAATGGGCTTCCAGCGCCCGCTGACCCATGGCCCCGATGAGATGGGGCAGTTGCGCGACATCGTGCTGAACGGCGCAGGCGTGGCCCGGCCCGGTGGCAGCTACAGCTTTGTCGAAGGCGTGCGCGAGGCCTATCTGGACGATCTGGTGGGTGATTTCAAAATGACCCGGAAACTGCGCGTGGTCTGCGCCACGGGCAACGGCACCGCCTCGGCCTTCGCGCCGGAACTGTTCCGGCGGCTGGGGGTTGAGGTCGTGCCCTCCCATAACGAGCTTGATTACACCTTCCCCCATTACAACCCGAACCCCGAAGCGATGGAAATGCTGCATGACATGGCCGCCAGCGTCAAAGACAGCGGCGCGGATTTCGCGCTTGGCTTTGACGGCGATGGTGACCGCTGTGGCGTGGTGGACAATGAGGGGGAGGAGATTTTTGCCGATAAGATGGGGGTGATCATGGCCCGCGATCTGGCAAAGATTTACCCGGGCTCGACCTTTGTCGCCGATGTGAAATCAACCGGGCTGTTCGCGTCGGACCCTGAATTGAAGAAACATGGCGCCAAGGCGGATTACTGGAAAACCGGCCATTCCCATATGAAGCGCCGGGTGCATGACCTAGGCGCGCTGGCGGGGTTTGAGAAATCCGGCCACTACTTCCTGGCAGACCCCATCGGCCGTGGCTATGATTGCGGCATGCGGGTTGCCGTCGAGATCTGCAAACTGATGGACCGCAACCCGGATATGTCCATGGCCGATCTGCGCCGTGCCCTGCCGGTGACCTATGCGACCCCCACCATGTCCCCCTATTGCGCCGATACCGAGAAATATGACGTTCTGGAACGGCTGGTTGAAAAACTGGTTGCGCGCCATGCGGAGGGCGGCAGCCTCGGCGGTGTCAAAATCGCCAATGTGGTCACCGTCAACGGAGCGCGGGTGATGCTGGAAAACGGCGGCTGGGGGTTGGTGCGCGCCTCCTCGAACACGCCCAATCTTGTGGTGGTCTGCGAAAGCCCGGACAGCGACGCGCAGATGCGGGCGATTTTTGCCGATATCGACGCGGTGATCAGAACCGAACCGTCAGTGGGCGAGTATGATCAGACGATCTGAATTCCGCGTTTGAGGGAAACCGGCTGAGACAGGCAATATCATGCGCTATCTTCTGATCCTTTTCCTGTGTCTGACCCTGCCTTTCGCCGGGCTGGCACAGGAAAGCACCCAACAGCCCGATGGCACCATCTCGGTGGAAAACGATGTGCAGCATGATGCCGCCATGGCCGTGCGCATCCGCGAGATTCTGCACCAGCTTGAGGGGTATTCCGATATCTCGGTCTCGGTTGCCGATGGCATCGTCACCCTGCGCGGGACCGCGCTTGAAGCCGCGCAGATCGACGCGCTGAACGGGCTTGTCAGCCGGGTTGAGGGCGTCGTGGCGATTGAAAACAATGTGACCGAAACCACCGATGTGGTTGAACGCCTGAACCCCGCGATCGACCGTATCCGCGCCCGGTTTGAACAATTCATCGCCTTCACCCCGCTGATCCTGGTGGCGGTGACGGCGGGCGTGTTGGTCTTCCTGCTGGGCCTTTTCATCGCGCGCCGCAAGAAACCCTGGGACAGTATCGCCCCCAATGCGTTTATCGCCGATATCTACCGGCAGATCATTCGCCTGCTGTTCAGCATTGCCGCGATTGTCCTGGCCCTTGACCTGCTGAACGCAACGGCCCTTCTGGGCACCATCCTTGGCGCCGCGGGGATCGTTGGTCTGGCCATCGGCTTTGCCGTCCGCGACACTGTGGAAAACTTCATTGCCTCGATCATGCTGAGCATGCGGCAGCCTTTCCGCCCGAAGGATCTGGTCGAGATCGAGGGCGATATGGGCCATGTCATCCGCCTGACCAGCCGCGCCACGATCCTTCTGTCGCTGGATGGCAACCATATCCGCATCCCCAATGCGACCGTCTTCAAGGCGCGGATCATCAATTACACCCGCAATGACGAACGCCGTTTCACCTTCGATCTGGGCATCGACCCGACTGCCGATATCGCCCGGGCGCAAAAGATCATGCTGGCCGCCCTGAAAGAACTGCCCTTCCTGCTGGACAGCCCCGGCCCCGGTATCTGGGTCAACAAGGTGGGTGACAGCACGATCTCGATCACCGCGGCGGGCTGGATCATGCAGCACAAGACCAGCCTGGGCATGGCCAAGGGAGAAGCGATTCGCATCACCAAAGCCCGGCTGGAAGAGGCCGGGATCACCCTGCCCGAACCCACCTATCGCCTGATCAGCGACACCACGATCCGCCAGGCCGCCCCGGAGGCCCCTGAAGCTGCCAGCACCCCGCAGGCAACCATCACGCCCGTGGCCGCGCAGGATGTCGATGCGGATGAAGGCAAAGCCCTGGAACGCATCGTCGATGCAGAACGCGAAGAACTGGCCGATAACGACCTTCTGGCGCGGGAAGCGCCCCAGGAATAGATGGCAAACCCGGGGCAGGATATTTTGCGCCACAGGGGCTTGATCCCGCCGCGCCCGCGGCGTAACTAGCGCGTCAAAGTTGGGGTGTAGCCAAGCGGTAAGGCATCGGTTTTTGGTACCGTGTATCGTAGGTTCGAATCCTACCACCCCAGCCAGACACTTCCTGTGTCGTCCGGCGTGAATCGCAACTTGTCCAGCGAGACTTGGCACTTTTGACGGACAAGACTGAAACTTTAGGATAGACGGACTGCTGTGCCCCCTGAAATTGTCCTCGTCTGAGTTTAGCGTTTGCGGTAGCCCCCCATGGGGACGGGCTGTTGTGAACCGGTAATCCCCCCATTTTTAGTGGGGTCCCGCCGTAGAATTCACGCGGCTGTTTTCAGTTTCATTGCGGGTGTTATGCCGCCGATACCCATGTTGGGTCGCTCGTTGTTGTAAGTCCAGAGCCATTCAGTCGCCTTATCTTGTGCCTCCTCAATCGTTTCAAAGATGTATTGTCCGAGCCACTCGCCACGAACAGTGCGGTTGTAACGTTCTATGTAGCCGTTCTGCTGTGGTTTGCCTGGCTGGATGTATTCAAGCCGGATGTTGCGTTTCTCGGCCCATGTCATGAGCGTGCCACTGATATATTCTGGACCATTATCGACGCGAATTGCGTGCGGCTGGCCGCGCCATTCAATGATCTGGTTCAGGCTGCGCACAACGCGCTCCGCTGGCAGTGAGAAGTCGACCTCAATGCACAGGCCTTCGCCATTGAAGTCATCCAGAACGTTTACAGCATGCTGCCTTAAACCTGAGACATCGCGCATCACAAATGTCCCGAGAACGCGAAGCGTGGCAGGGTATTTGTGATTCAAGTTGAAGGCAGGGTGCTTTAGTGTTCTGATCGACCTGCCATCAGCAAGTTGATCCGCCATGAAATCCATCGACCAAGTGTCGTTTGGGACGTCAGGCACGGCCAACGGTTCAGGTTTGTCCCGCTTCAAACGTTTCTTAGGCTTGATCCGCAAGTTCAGCTCCAGTTCGCAGTAGATCCGGTAGACGCGTTTGTGGTTCCAGCCATAGCCCTGCACATTGCGCAGATACAAAAAGCACAGGCCAAAGCCCCAATTGCGCTTGTTCGTCGTCAGCCGTTCCAACCAGTCCGCGATCTCTTCGTTCTCGTCGCTCAGAACCGGGCTGTATCGATAGCACGTCTCGCTGATTTGGAACGTGCGGCAAGCCAGCGCCACGCTGACACCGTGCCGTGCGACCGCATTCACGGCCACCTCTCGTCGCAGAGACGGCCTTAACGCTTTTTTCCAAGGGCTTCCTTCAGCAGATCATTCTGCATGCTCATCTCAGCATACATGCGCTTCAGACGGCGGTTCTCCTCCGCCATATCCTTCATCTCGGACATCAAAGACGCATCCATGCCGCCAAACTTGGCGCGCCATTTGTAGAAGCTTGCGCTGCTCATTCCATGTTCGCGGCACAGTTCAGAAACAGGCACGCCGCCATCTGCTTGCTTCAGGATCGCCATGATCTGCGCGTCGCTGTAACGTCCATTCTTCATCGTAAATCTCCTCAGATATCTTGCCGAGAAAATTCTACTTTTGAACACCACTAGGCAGCGGACTCATAAAACTGGCACCATAGCCTGACGGATGCGAGTTTGATCATCGCCAAGAAGTTGGCAGATGTCTTTTCGTATCGGGTGGCTATACGGCGGAAGGAAGCTTTGAGGCGGCCAAAGAACCGCTCGATCTTGTTGCGCTCGCGATAGATATCGACGTCGAACTCGGCGGGCAGTTTGCGGTTGGATTTGGACGGGATGACGTCGATGGCGCCCTGTTCCCAGATCATCTTGCGGATCCAATCCGCGTCATATGCCTTGTCAGCCAGAACGTATTGGCCAGGTTGCAGCCCGTCCAAAAGCTGTTCGCATGGGGGTGCATCGTGGGCTTGGCCCGGCGTCAGTTCATAGCGGATCGGCAACCCGTCCTGATTGGTAAGTGCATGTATTTTCGTGGTTAACCCACCCCGCGACCGGCCCATGCAACGACGCGGGTCGTTTTTTTGAGCGTCGCTGCAGAATGGTGAACCCGAACCGATGTGCCATCCACCATCACGGTGTCGATATTGTGCGCATCGGCGACCGCCTCCATTACCCGATCCCAAATGCCCGCATAAGTCCATCGGTTGAAACGGTTGTAGATCGTTGTGTAGGGGCCGTATTGATCGGGCAAATCGCGCCACGGGATGCCTGTGCGCAAGACATAGAAGATGCCATTGATCACACGCCGATCATCGACACGCTTAACCCCTCGGCTGTTATTTGGGAGCACTGCTTTGATGAACTCCCACTCCAAATCGCTCAAATCTGACCGCGCCATTCCACTGCTCCGCATATTGTCTTGCGGGAAATGAATCATAACAGGCTGGAAACGTGAAGCTCTTTGTAAGTACGCTGCCTAATTTTAGGGGGGATTACCAACCCAACAGCGTTCACGCATGCGACGGCAACGACACCGATAATTCTCCGTCTCGGTTCACGACCTAAAGCACCCTGCCTTAAACTTGAATCACAAATACCCTGCCACGCTTCGCGTTCCCGGGACATTTGTGATAAGCGATGTCTCAGGTTTAAGGCAGCATGCTGTAGTCGATCGGCCGAGACGACGTATCGATGTTCGCCTTAGCGATCCGCCCGGCAACACATGGCTCGGCCGTTCCGGTGGTTTCGGGGAAGCTTCCTGGCAGGCCGCGCATGCAGCGCTTGGCGAGAAATGCGAAGCATTGCGCCTCGATCGCATCGCCTTCCCAGCCCACGGCTTCCGCAGGCTCAGCGATGACGCCGGCATAGGGCGCCAGCATCGCCAGAAGCGTCGGGTTCCGCCGCCCGCCCCCGCAGACGATCAGGCGGGCCGGGCGCTCGGGCAGCAATTCGAGACCGCATCCCACGGCGGCGGCGGTGAAGGCCGTGAGGGTCGCCGCAGCGTCGGCATCGGACATGTCATCCACCCAGCCGTATCCGAAGTCAAACCGATCCAGAGATTTCGGATAGGGCCGCGTGAGATAGGGATGCGCAAGGGCCTTGGCCAAGCGGGCCTCATCGACCCGTCCCGACGCGGCCAACCTGCCGTCGACATCCATTTCCCCCAATCCACGCGCCTTCACGAAGTCATTGATGGGGGCGTTCGCAGGGCCGGTGTCGAAAGCGATCAGGCCGCCCGTGCCATCTCGAGCGGTCACGTTAGCGACCCCGCCCAGGTTCAGGATCGCGGTATCGGTGCCGGTTCCCAGCCGGTCCATCAGCGCGCCATGATAGACGGCCGATAAGGGCGCACCCTGACCGCCCGCTTCCATGTCGGCGGAGCGGAAATCATACACGGTCCGCACCCCAAGCCGCCGGACCATCAGCGCGCCGTCGCCCAGTTGCCGCGTTTGCCCCAAAGCGTCCGGAGTCGGGGCGCGGTGCAGCACCGTCTGACCGTGGAAGCCGACAGCGGCTATGTCGGCGAGGCGCAGGCCAGCCTCTTCGACCAAGCGTCGGACGGCATGGGATTGTGCGATGGTCAACCGCGCCTCCGCCTCCGCGAAGACCGCCGGGTCCGGGCCCTCGAACTGCCAGTCGAGCGCTTGGCGCTGGCATTCTGCCAGAAGCGCACATGTGTCCGCGTCGTAGGGATAGAGCGCATAGGACCCGAAGGCGTCGATCCCCGTGCCATCGGTGCGCAATAGCGCTACGTCGATATTGCCGTCCAGAACCGTGCCGGTCATCAGCCCGACGCACCATTCCATCTCCATGCAATCACTCCCTGTACAGTGTCTCCCCAACCGCCTGGCGCAGCGGGCCAATACCCGTGTCGGCGTGGCGCGTGGGGTGGACGCGATTGGTCAAGAGGGTCCAGGCCCGCCCAGCCCCGAAATCCAGCCACAGCCCGGTGCCGGTGAACCCGGTATGCCCGATAGTCTCGGCGGTGCAGGCCTGCCCGCCCGACCAGCCCGGATGCCGACGCTCCCAGCCGTGGGTCCGAGTGGCCGACAACGGCGTGGTGATCAGGCCCGGGCCCCGCGCGAAAGCGGCTTCGGAAAACTCAAGAAGGGCTTCCGCGCTGCCGAAGAGGCCGGAATGGCCGGCGCCCTGCAGCGCGTAACAGTTTTCGTCATGCACCTCGCCACGCATGACCCGACCGCGCCAGGTACAGGCCTCGGTCGCGGCGGTGGCATCGGGGTCGGGGGCGAAGGTGAACCAGGCGCCCGGGTCCATATCGCGAATGCCCCGCCCCTCCAACCGTTCCAGTGCGATGCCCAAGAGGACGAAGTTGATGTCGGAATAAACCGGCACGTCCAGCCTTCGCCATTCCCGCTGAAGAACGAAGGCGCGCAGCGTCGCGCGTTCGTCCCCATAGGTATAGATCGGCTCGACCGCCGGGAACGGCGTTTGGTGGCCAAGGCAGTCGCGGAGCGTCACCCGCCGCTCCCAACACTGGACGTCGTATTGACGGAAATCGGGAATGACACTTGTCACCGGCGCGTCGAGGTCGATGCGTCCGGATGCGGCATGGCTGAGAATCCGCTCGGTGGTGAAGACCGGTTTGGTGACGGAGGCCAAGTCGAAGACGGTGTCGCGCGCCATCGGCACGCGCTCCGGCTGCGTCATCGCATGACCCGCCCATGCGACACGACGCTCACCGCCGTCTGACACGCCAAAGACGGCACCCGGAATCCGCCCCTCCGAGACCGCATCGGCGACCAAGGACCATGCGGCGTCGAAAGTCACCGAAGTGCCTCGACCGCAAAAACATGGTCCGGCCCGTGGGTTTCCCAATCCTGTGGCGCGGGTTCCCATCCGGCGGGCCGCATGGTGGACGGGACCTCATCGGTTTCAACCGTGAAATCCACGTGACGGCGGTCGATCGACGGAACGGCGGCAATCAGCTTGCGTGTGTAGGGATGGCGCGGATCCGACAGGACCGAGCGGGACTCTCCGATTTCAACGATACGCCCGGCATAGATGACGGCGATCCGATGTGCGATCTGCTCGACCACGCCCATGTCGTGGGACACGAAAAGATAGGCGAGGCCGAAATCGCGTTGCAGATCGATCAAAAGATCCAGCACCCGCGCCTGAACCGAGACGTCAAGGCCCGAGACGGCCTCGTCCAGCACCAGGATCTTCGGGTCGGGCATCAAGACCCGCGCGATGCAGATCCGTTGCTTCTGGCCACCCGAAAATTCGTGTGGATAGCGGCTCAACGATTCCTCTGGCAAATCGACCTTTTTCAGGAGCATCCGCATGCGATCCTCGGCCCCCTTGTCGACGGGATGACCCGCGGCGATCACCGGCTCAGCTAAGAGGGCGCGGACCGTCATCCGCGGATTGAGGGAGGCGTTGGGATTCTGGAAGACCATCTGCACCGCGCGGCCTGTGGCCCCCTCCACATGGCCCATTGTCGGCGTGATGAGGTCGAGGATGGCGCGCGCGGTCGTGGATTTGCCCGAGCCGCTTTCGCCAACAATCCCAAGCGTTTCCCCCGGCAGAAGATCGAAGGACACCCCGTCGACGGCATGTACGAAACCTTTTGACGGACGCAGAAATTCGCCACCCACCGGAAACCGGATACCAAGGTCATCGACCTTCAGCACAGGCGACGCCCCGCTTCCCCGTTCCGAGCCTTCGCGCGCGGCGGCGCCCTGCCGGAAATGCGGCACCGCATTCAGAAGGTGGTGGGTATACTCATGGCGCGGATGGTCGAATACAGTGTCCGCCGGCCCGGTTTCCACAACCCGTCCTTGCTGCATCACCGCGACCCGATCCGCGATCCCTGCGACAAGGCCGATATCGTGGGTGATGAAGATCAGACCGGTACCGGTTTCATGCTTCAGTTCGGACAGGAGCGCGAGGATCTGCGCCTGGATCGTCACGTCGAGGGCGGTGGTCGGCTCATCCGCGATCAACAGGCGCGGCTCACCGGCCAAGGCCATGGCGATCATGATCCTCTGCAGCATCCCGCCCGACATCTGATGGGGTGCCTGATCCAGCCGCCGCGCGGCATCAGGGATGCGCACCCGGTCCAGCGCCCGGATCGCGGCCTTGCGCGCGTCGTGCCGGCTGAGGCCGTGGCGCTTGACGAAAATCTCCCCGATCTGGGTGCCGATCTTGAGGACCGGATTGAGCGATGTCATCGGCTCCTGAAAAATCATGCCGATCTCGCGCCCGCGCAAGGCCCGCATCTCGGCCTCCGACACCTGTACCAGATCGGTGACGCCATCGAGGGTGATCGAGCCGCCCAGAATGCGTCCGCCGCCATAATCGACCAATCGGTTGATCGACATCGCCGTCACCGATTTGCCCGACCCGCTTTCGCCGACAATCGCAAGGGTCTCGCCCGCAGCGAGGTCGAGGTCGACGCCATGCACGACCGCCTTCTCCCGCCCCGGTTTGCCGAAGCCCACCCGCAGGTCCCTGACCGACAGCAGCGTCATGTCAGCGCCCGCCGCGATTTTGGGTCCGCGATGTCGCGCAGCGCGTCGCCCAGAAGGTTAAAGCCCAAGACCGCAAGCATGATCGCCGCCGCCGGGTAGATCAGCATCCAGGGCGCCATTTCCATCAGGTTGCGGCTGTCCGACAACATCAGGCCGAGCGAGGGGTCAGGCGGTTGCGTGCCGAGCCCGAGGAAGCTGAGCGCCGCCTCCGTCAGCAGGGCCCAGGCCAGCGCGAGGGTGAACTGCACCGTCAGCGGCGCGACCATGTTGCCCAGGAGGTGTCGCGACAGGATATAGCGCCGCGAACTGCCGAATGTGCGCGCGGCGTCCACGAAGCTGAGCGTTTTGATCGAAAGCGCCGGTCCGCGGGCCATGCGGGTGAAGATCGGGGTGTAGACCATCGCGATGGCGAGGATCGAGGTCAGAACGCTGGCCTCAAGGATTGCGACGATCAGAAGTGCCAGAAGGATCGCCGGAAAGGCCAGGAGCACGTCCATGGTCCGCATCGCGAGGCCGTCCCACAGCCCACCGAACCACGCGGCCGTCAGCCCGAGGATCGTGCCGACCGTCGCCGCGATCATGACCGACAGGAAGGCCACGAAGAAGGATTGGCCGATGCCGACCATCAAACGGCTCAGCATATCGCGCCCGAACAGATCGGTGCCCAACAGGTAGGTCCCGCCCGGCGGCTGCAGGCGCGACAGGCGATCCTGCGCAAGGGGGTCATGCGGCGTCAGCCCGAGCATGCCCAGGATCGCCGCAATGGTGAACAGCGCTATGATGACAAGACCGATCCGCCCTGCGGAATGCCGAAAAAGGGCGCCGATAATGCTCATGACCGGCCCCCGTACCGGATGCGGGGATCGAGGGCGGCGTAGGCCAGATCGACCAGCAGGTTGACCAGCATGAAGTTGAACGCGATGAACAGCACAACCCCCTGAACGAGCGCGTAGTCACGCTGCAGGATCGCGTCGAGCACCACGCGGCCCAATCCCGGCAGCGCGAAGATTTGCTCGACGATCACGGCGCCACCCAGCAGATACCCGAACTCCACCCCGCTGAGCGTCAGAACCGGGATCAGCGCGTTGGGCAGGGCATGGCGCCAGATCACGTAGCGTTGCGAGAAGCCCTGCGACCGGGCAGTGCGCACGTAGTCTTCGCGCAGGATGTCCAGCATCGCCGCGCGCGTGATGCGGGTGACCGCGGCGGCAAAGGCGGTGCCAAGCGCGAAGGCCGGCAGGATCATCTGGGCGAGGTTGCCCAACGGATCCTCGGAAAACGGGATATAGCGGCCCAAGGTCGGCAGGACGCCGAACCAGACCGACAGAATGTAAATCGACAGAAGCGCCACGACGAAATTCGGCATCGACTGCCCGATCATGGCGAAGATGCGCACGATCAGGTCGGAAGGCCGGTCAGTCCGCGTTGCGGCATAGACTCCCGCCGGCAACCCGATCATCAGCGCGATGACCATCGACATCAGCGCCAGTTGCAGGGTCAGGGGAAAGCGCTCGATGATGATGTCTAAGACAGGTTGGCCGTAGGTGACCGAGATGCCCAGATCGCCCTGGAATAGTCCGCCGACCCAGCGCAGATATTGCACCGCCCAGTTCTGATCGAGGCCGAAATAGGCCGCCAGCGCCTCCCTCTGCGCGGGGGTCAGCATGCCGCCTTCGGTGCCCAGCATCGCGGTGATCGCGTCGCCGGGCACCAGCCGGATCGCCACGAAGACGAAGACCGATACGCCGAACATTACCAGCGGAAAGACGGCGAGACGCCTGAGCAGATAGGTCAATTCAGGCCTCCCGCCGTCCCCAGGTCAATCCGACAATGTTACGTCGACGAGGCTGAACAGACTGCCCGTGGCACTCGGCACGAAGCCCGAAACGGCGTCGGTCTGCGCGGTGTAGGTGAACCCGGTGAAGAGCCAGACCCACGGCGCCATCTCGGCCAGATGGCTTTCGAACTCGGCAAAAATCTCGCGCCGCACCTCCTCACCGGTTTCGGCACGGCCCCGGTTCATCAATTCGTCGAGCGTGTCGTCGATGTAATTGGCCACGCCCTGCAGGTTCCCGTCCCGCGTCCAGTAGCGGTTATACATCGTGTAGGGGTCAACGCGTCCGCCGTTCAGTGCCACGGCCATGTCGAAATCGGCGGCCAGCCAGCGGTCGATATAAACGCTGAGTTCCTGCATCTCGATCTCAAGCTCGATGCCTACTTCGCCCAGTTGGGACTGGATGATCTGCGCGATGGCCGATGCCGTCGGAGGCTCACCCGTGGCGGCCATCATGCTGGCTGAAAACCCGTCGGCGAACCCGGCCTCGGCCAGCAGTTCACGCGCGCGGTCCTGGTCCTGTTCGTAGCAAAACAGGCTGTCGGGATCGCTGCGATAGGCCGGCGAGGTCAGCGGGCCGGTGATTTCTCCTTCACCCAGCAACGCCGCATCCAGGATATCCTGCCGGTCCAGCGCGCAGGAGATCGCCTGGCGCAGCGGCAGGGACCCCATCGGCTCACGAGACGCGTTGAGTTGCAGCACAAAATAGCTGAGCGTCGGGGCCGTATTTAGCGTCAGCCCGTCGGTCTGCGGCACCAGGGTCGCCACCAGCGGATCATTGATCAGCGCGAAATTCGCCTGACCCGTGCGCAATGCCGCCAGTAGGGCGGTTTCGTCAGGCAGAACGCTGATCGAAATGCCGTCATAGGCGACATCGCCGCCGTACCAATCCTCGAACGTGGCGAGCCGGGCATTGGCGTTGGGGGTCCGTTCCTCAAGTGTGAAGGGGCCGGACCCGATCACCTCGGTGCTAAGCGTATCGGCCTCGATGGCCGAGGCGGGAACGATGGCCGCATTGACCGAGGCCATGCCATTCAGAAGCGGCGCGTCCGGGCTGTCGAGCGTGAAGACGACCGTGCCGTCATCCGGCGTTTCGATGCCCACGATGGAGGTGTAGTTGGCCCGCGCGATCGCGCCCGTATCCTCGTCGAGGATACGCTCGAACGAGGCCCGCACATCCGCCGCCGTGACCGACGATCCGTCGTGGAACACGGCATCCGGATCGAGCCGGAAGGTCAGCTGCAAGCCTTCTTCCGAGAATTCCCAACTTTCGGCCACCGCCGGTTGCAGTTCGAGGTTCGCGTCCAAACGCACCAGTGGTTCGTACATCAGTTCAAGCAGCCGGATCGTGGCGAAACCGGGCTGCGTATGCGGGTCGAGGCCAGTGGCGTCCTGGGACCAGGCCACATCCAGCATCTGCGCCGAGGCCGGGGCCACCAGCGCGGTTGTGAGGCCAAGCGCCAATGCGCTCGCCGCCATTTTCATCAGTGTCATCGGAGACATCTCCCTGTTGTCATTCGTGGCTAGATGTGGCGGGATTGGTTCCCGCTCGTTCGATGGCCTTGCGCAAAAACCCACGCTCGGCCTCAAGGTCCGCTCGTGCCGCGTCGGCGGGTTTGCCAGTGATCTGCATAAGGATAGCGAGCTTCACGTTGCCGCCGCTCGCCTTCAAAAGCGACTGTGCGTCTGCCGTCCCGCAGCCTGTGGCCTCGCGCAGGATACCCTCGGCCCTCTCGGCCAGTTTGCGGTTTGAAATCGTGACATCAACCATGAGGTTGCCCCAGGTCTTGCCGATCCGGATCATGCTGGCCGTGCTGAGCATGTTCAGGACCATCTTCTGCGCCGTTCCGGATTTGAGGCGGGTGGAGCCCGTCACAATCTCAGGCCCGACCACGGGCGAAATCGCGATGTCGGCGATGCCCGCGATCAGCGCGTCGGGATTGCAGGACAAAGAGACCGTCCCCGCGCCCCGGCCACTCGCATAACGAAGGGCACCGACGACATAAGGGGTCCGACCGCTGACGGCGATACCGACGACCACGTCGCGTTCTGTCAGGCCGATTGCATCCAGGTCCGCGGCGCCGGTCGCCTCGTCATCCTCGGCCGCCTCGACCGAAACGCGAAGCGCGCGGTCGCCGCCAGCGATGATCCCGACGACCATATCGGGCGGAACCGAGAAGGTTGGTGGGCATTCAGAGGCGTCCAGCACACCCAATCGCCCGCTTGTCCCCGCCCCGATATAGATCAGGCGCCCCCCGGCATCGAAGGCCGCGACAATTCTGTCCACCGCAGCCGAAATAGCGGCGGCCTCGGTCGCGATTGCATCGGCAACACCGCGATCTTCGGCATTCATGCAAGCCACGATTTCGGCAGAGGACATGAGGTCGATATCCATAGAGCGCGTATTGCGGCGCTCGGACACGAGCAACTCAAGAGCTGACGAAGATTCCATCGACATGGCAGCGATTTCCCCATACTTCGATCAAACGATGAATAATAAATTCCTGCTTGTCAAGATTTTGTGGTAGATTATGCTCGCCCTGCCGTCATGGGAGAGAGCCCCTGTCGATCCTGACTGTTCTTGAGGCGCAGCGCGACAGCCTGACCCCGGGCGAACGCGAGATCGCCGACACCATTCTCGGCGATCCCGATACGGTCGGCCGCCTGTCCTCCGGCGAGCTTGCCCGCCGCGCGGGGCGTAGCCAATCAAGCGTCGTGAAGTTTTGCCAGAAGCTCGGATATAGCGGCTATCAGGACCTTAGGCTTGAGATCACGCGTGCCGCCGCAACCCGCACCGCCGCGTCGGGCGCCGTACATGGCAGTATCGAGACCGATGACGATGCGGCGACGACCGCGGCCAAGCTTCTCGCCAGCAAACTGTTCGCCGTCCAGGAGACTCTGAGCGTGAACCCGGCGGATCGTCTCGATGCCGCACGCGACACGCTAAACCGCGCGGTGCGTGTTCAACTATCGGGCGTCGGCGCGTCGTCGCTCGTCGCCCGCGACTTCACCTACAAGCTGCAGAAGCTTGGCATCGCGGCAACGTTTGATGCAGACAGCCATATCCAGATGGCCAATGCCGCCACGCTGAGCTACCACGACGCGCTGCTGTCCATATCGCAATCGGGCACGAGCCTTGAAACGCTTCGAATAGCCGAGACCGCCGCGCGCCGCCAGGCGACCGTCGTGACGGTGACCGGATTGCAGCCGAACCCGCTGGCGGCCCTTGCGAGCACTACGCTGCACACCGTGACCGACGAGGAGCGCGTGCGGTCCTCCGCGATCACATCGCGCGATGCTCAACTCATGGTGACCGACCTGCTCTTTTTAAGGCTGGTGCAGATGCGCGACGATTCCGGCGGCCTGATTGCCGGTGCCGCCGACGCCGTCGCGCCCCTGAAGCTGTGAGCGGCGCGGGGATCATTCACGGGTCGATACTCACGCCCGGCGGCTGGGTCGTTGGCGAGATCCGCCACGCAGACCGCGTCGAGACGGTGCAGGGGACCGCAACCGTGCAACCCCGAGCGCCCTTCGTTCTGCCGGGCTTGGTCGACACGCATGTCCATGGAGGTGGCGGCGCTGATGTAATGGACGGGCCTGAAGCAATCCGGACCGCGGCACGGCTGCACGCTCGGCACGGCACCACGGCCTTCTGCCCGACCTCCGTGACCGCGCCCGTTGGCAAAACGAACGCCTTCCTCGACGCGCTGGCCGAGGTGATGGACGACCCGCCGACCGACGGCGCCCGCATCCTGGGCGCCCATCTGGAAGGGCCGTTCATCAACCCCGCGAAACTCGGCGCGCAGCCGCCCTTCGCCATTCCTCCGGACACTGCCCGTCTTCGGGCCTGGGCCGCACGTGCGCGGGTGCGGATTATGACCTTCGCGCCAGAGCTCGACGGCGCGGACGCGCTCCATGAGGCGTTGGATGCGCTCGGCATCGTTGCGCAGATCGGCCACTCCGCCTGCAGCTATGCCACGGCGCGCGACGCCTTCGCCCGGGGCGCCGGTGCCACACATCTCTTCAACGCGATGAGCGGCCTGACCCACCGCGGCAACGGCCTCTGCGGCGCGGCGTTCGCCCATGCGGATCATGCGGAAATCATCCCGGACCTCATTCATGTCGAAGCCGGGGCGATTTTGGCCGCCCGGCGCGCGATCGACGGGCTCTACGGTGTCACCGATGCCACCGCAGGCGCGGGCATGCCAGACGGTCCCTACCGTCTGGGCGAACAAGACATCATCAAGGCCGAGGGCGTCATGCGGCTGCCCGATGGCACCCTTGCGGGTTCGGCCCTGACCATGGATGTGGCGTTGCGCAATCTCGTGGCAATTGGCCTCCCCCTCGCAGAGGCCGTTTCGCGGCTCTCTACGCTACCCGCGGCACGATTGGGCCTGTCCGATATCGGCCTACTCGCGCCCGGTAGCTGGGCGGATTTCATTACTATGGACGACAAACTCAAGATCACCCGCGTCTTCATCGGCGGCAAAGACATCGAAAGCTGACATTATGGAAGTCATCCCCTGCCGTGACCGTGGTGGCGCGGTTGCGTTGACTGCGCACCTCATCGCAGAGCGCCTGCGCTCCAAACCCGATGCGGTGCTCGGGCTCGCCACCGGGCGGACAATGGAAGGCGTCTACGCACATCTGGCGAACAGTGGTGTTTCCTTCGCCCAATGCACGACCTTCAATCTGGACGAATATGTCGGCTTGGCGCAAGACGATCCGAACTCCTACACCAGCTACATGCGCCGGCATCTATTCGATCATGTCGACATCGATGTCTCGCGTACCCACCTGCCCGATGGCATGGCGACGGATCTCGCACGTGCCGCATCCGACTACGAGGCCCGGATCGCAAGCTGCGGTGGTATCGACCTCCAGCTTCTCGGGATCGGCAACACCGGCCATATCGGTTTCAACGAGCCGGTGTCATCGTTGTGATCGCGCACCCGAGACAAGATACTCGCGCCCACAACACGCGAACAGAACGCTCCTCTCTTTGGTGGCAATTTTCAAGCTGTTCCCAAGCGCGCCCTCACCATGGGCGTTGGCACCATCCTCGACGCTCAACAGTTGCTGTTGCTGGCCTGCGGTGAATCCAAAGCGCGCGTTGTCGCAAAGGCGATTGAGGGCCCGCTTAGCGCCCGGGTCAGCGCTTCGGCAATCCAGCTTCATACGCGCTGCATCGTGATCGTAGACGCAGAAGCCGCGGCAGAACTGCAGGATATCGACTATTACAGTTTTGTTTGTACCCACGAAGAAAAGTGGCATGAACTTCGCAGCTTGATTTTGGGCTCATGACCATCTCGCGCGTTCGACAGCGCCTATCAAACGGAACTGACCCAATTATCTCGCGTGGTCTCCGAAGAAGCGCTCAGGTCTTGCGCGTTTTCGGCGGTGGGTAGCGCGGAGAAGGCTACCTTTATGGCGAGGCGACACCGTCCGTTCGCAAAAGGGCGGATGCGAGCGTGCAGTTGGCTTCTGATCACCCATGGCTATTAATCACGCGCAGATCTGCTCCCCAGTGGGCCGTATTTCCACGTTTTGCGCGCCCGCAGAGGTTAAACGCTCCGCCACCCAATCGGCGGCGCGGCGCACATCGGCACCGTGCCCGGGTTTAGCCGATACAGATGGGATACGCACGAATTCGGCCAGTTCCGAGACAAATCATTCCTGCACGCGGTCAAGATAATCCTGCCATGTCATGTGATCCATCCTCCTCTTGCGGTGGCGTGCCTGCCGCTCATGCGCCCGTTTCATCCAGGACGAAATGTCCCGGCGAAACCTCCCTGTAGACAGAGGGCACCGGGATATGCCCAACCGGAAAGACCGGAGACGGCAGCGGCTTGAATTCCGCGGTTTCGCGCAGCATGCGTTGGGTGGGATCGGCGATCGGAACCCCGCTCATGAGCGTACGGGTATACTCGTGGCACGGGTCCTCGAAGATGTCGGTGCGGGATCCGATTTCCACCAGCCGGCCCAGATACATAACGCCCACCCGGTGCGAGATCCGCTCAACCACCGCCATGTCATGGCTGATGAACAGGTAGGACAACCCGAATTCCGCCTGCAACTCCATCAGAAGGTTCAGGACCTGCGCCTGCACCGAGACATCGAGGGCCGAGACGGCCTCATCGGCGACGATCAGTTTGGGATTGACTGCCAGCGCCCGGGCGATAGCCACGCGTTGGCGCTGACCGCCCGATAACTCATGGGGAAAGCGACGCATGAAGTCGCGCGGCAGGCCCACCCGGTCGAACAGGAAGGCGATCCGATCCTCCATCTCTGACCCTTTCGCGAGGTCAAAGTTCATCATCGGCTCGGCCACCTGCTTCCTGAGACGCATGAACGGGTTGAGAGAGGCGAAGGGGTCCTGGAACACCATCTGCATGTTGCGGCGTGCCAGCCGCAGGCCACCGTGGTTCAGCCCTCGGATGTCCTGCCCGTCCATCAGGATATCGCCTGCTGTCGGCTCCACCAGACGCAGGATGGACCGCGCCGTGGTGGACTTGCCGCAACCGGACTCGCCCACGAGCGCCAGCGTCTCGCCGTGACCGAGCGCGAAGCTCACATCCTCCACCGCATGGACGTTCGACACGACCTTGCGCAGGATACCGCTCAGGATCGGAAACCGCGTTGTGAGGTTCTTCACCTCAAGCAGCGGACGCGTGGAGATCGGTGTTTCCACCCTTGAGGCTGGGACCCTCGGCGCTGGCTCTCCCGGAATAACCAGCGGTTCCGGCGCGGGCTTGCCGCGCATCTCGCCAAGCTTGGGGACGGACGCCAGCAGCGCCTTGGTGTAGTCCGCCTGCGGGTCTGCGAAGATGCGTTCAACTGGCCCCTCTTCGACCAGTTCGCCCCGCCGCATCACCACCACGCGGTCGGCCAGCTGTGCCACGACGGCCATATCATGCGTAATGAAGAGGACCGCCATCCCGAATTCGCGCTTCAGCCGCTTGATAAGGCCGAGGATCTCCGCCTGGATCGTGACATCAAGGGCGGTTGTGGGTTCATCCGCGATCAGGAGCTGCGGACGGCAGGCCATGGCCATCGCGATCACCACGCGCTGACGCATCCCCCCCGACAGCTCATGGGGGTACTGTTTCAGCCGTCTGTCGGCTTCGGGCAGGCGCACCTCCTGCAAAAGCTCCAACGCACGGGCATCGGCCTCCGATGCCGACAGCCCGCGGTGGCGGCGGAGCCCGTCGGTCAGTTGCCGCCCGACGGTGAAGACCGGGTTCAGCGCCGTCATCGGCTCCTGAAAGATCATGCCGATCTGGTCGCCGCGCAGGCCCACCATGTCCTCGGTTGTGGCTTGCGCCAGATCGCGCGCGGCCTCAGCGCCCTGGGGTTTGAACCACAGCTTGCCCGACACGATGCGCCCGCCGCCGAATTCCACGAGACGTAAAAGCGACAGGGACGTTACCGATTTGCCCGAGCCGCTTTCGCCAACCACGCAGACGGTTTCTCCGGGCTTCACGCTGAAGCTCACGTCCTTTACGCCGATGATCGGCCCGCTTTCGCCGTCGAACTCCACGCGAAGCTTCTCGATAGAAACGAGGGGCGTTGTAATCGGGTCATCGCGCATGGATCACCTCACACGTGGGTCGAGGATGTCGCGCAGGACATCGCCCAAAAGGTTGAGCCCGAGGATGGTGATCGCAAGCGCCGCACCGGGCACCAGCGCCGTCCACGGCGCGATATCGAGGAACTGCCGTGACGCCTGGATCATCAGCCCCCATGAGGCCAGCGGCGGTTGCGTTCCAAGACCGAGAAAGGACAGTGCCGCTTCGGCCAGCACCGCGAAGGCAAGGCTGATGGTCGATTGCACGATAAGCGCGGGCATGATGTTGGGCAGGATGTGGCGCAGGATCATCGCCCCGTCGCGTGTCCCAGCGGCGCGCGCGGCCTCAACGTAGGGGAGTTGCGAGACGCGCAAAGCTTCTCCCCGCACGATCCGCGCCAGAAACGGCGTGAAGGCAATGCCGATGGCGATGATCGTATTCTGCACGTTGGGGCCGAGAACTGCCGAGATCGTGAGCGCCAGCAGGAGCCCCGGAAAGCTCAGGAGCGCGTCGATGATCCGCATCAGGACATTGTCGATACGTCCTCCGGAATAGCCGGAGATGAGACCCAGGGGCAGGCCGAGCAGGATGGAGATCGCCACCGCCGACACAGCGATTTTCAGAGAGGTCTGCGCGCCCAGCATGACACGGGCGAACAGGTCCCGGCCAAGCTGATCGGTGCCCAGGATGAAGTCGAACGACGGAGGCTGGAGCCGTGCGCTCATCACCATTTGCGTGGCGCGCTCGGGCGGGATGAAGAGCGGCGCGAGAAAAGCCACCGCCACCACGAGGAGCACGAGAGCAAACCCGATGAGCGCCTTGGGGGAAAGGAGTTTGGCCATCACCATCCTGTCACCCCAGCCTGATCCGAGGGTCGATCACCCGGTAGAGGAGATCAACGGCGAAGTTGACCAGCATCACCACGGCCGCAATGACGAAAATCGTGCTCTGGATCAGCGGAATGTCCCGGTTCAGGAGCGCCTGATAGGTCAACCAGCCCATGCCGGTATAGGAAAACAGGCTCTCGATCACGATGATCGACCCGAAAAGATACCCAATCTGAAGCCCCGCGACCGTCATCACCGGCCCGATCGCATTCGGGAGCGCGTAGCGCCAGACGACGTAGTTCTCCGGCAGGCCCTTCGCGCGGGCCACGCGGATGAATTCCTGGTTGAGAATGCCCATCATGGAGGATCGCGTCATCCGCGTCAGATGCGCCATCAGCCCGAGCGCAAGCGCCAGCGACGGCAGGAAGGCATGGCGGAGCGCACCGAGGAGATCCTCCGACGGTTCGGCAAAGCCCGAAGACGGGAACCAGCCCAGCGTGGCGGCGAACAGAAGGATCAGCATGATGCCGATGAAGAAATCGGGAATGCTGAGGCCCAGCAGCGCGGCGGACGTGGCGGTCACATCCTGCCATCTGTCGCCGTGCCGTGCGGCCCAGACGCCCAGGGGCACTGCCATCAGAAGGGCCATGGACATGGACAGGACGACGATCAGACCGCTCGCCACCACCTTCTGTCGGATAAGCGGCGCAATGGGTTCGTCAAACAGCAGGGAATTGCCCCACTGCCCCGTTACCATCCCCCGGATCCAGCGCCCGTATTGCGCCACCAGCGGATCGTTCAGCCCGAGATTCTCGCGGAGTGCGGCCAATGCCTCTGGGTTCGATTGCGTCCCCATTATCATCATCGCCACATCGCCCGGCAGGATATTGGTAATCCCGAAGGTAACGATGGAGATGATGATGAGCATCACGATGACCGACAGAAGCCGGTTGACTAAATAGGCCATGAGGACCCTTGCAGCAGAAGGTCAGGGGACCGCCGGGCGCGCAGAGGCGCCCGGCGCCCGTTCAGAGGATCAGCCGTCCAGCCAGACCCGGTGGAAGTTCAGGTTCGACCCGTTGGGATGCACCACGGTGTCGAGACCGCCCACCCCGGGCGCTGCCCCGATGGAACCGTTGCGGTACCACAAGATCACATCAAGCGCGTTGTCGTAGATGCGCTGCTGAATGTCGCGGTAGATCGCCAGACGCTCCGCCGGGTCGGTCTCGCCGCGGGCCTGTTCAGCCATTTCGTCGATCATCGGATCGCTGATCTGGCGGTAATTGAAACCGCCCGTGGTGTGGTAGAGGCTGTAATACAGCCGGTCGGGCTCCCAGATGGTGAAGAAGTTCATCATCGTCATCTCGAAGTCGCGGTCGACCCAGACCTGGCTCAGCCAGTCGGCCCATGTCAGCTGCTCGATGGTCATGTTTACGCCAGCGGCGCGCGCCCATTCCGCGATGATCTGGGCGCTTTCCACGTGGTAGGGGTAGTTCGTCGTGACCTTGAAGACGACATCGAGGCTTCCCGGTGGATAGCCCGCCTCCTCCAGCAGCGCCTGTGCGCCTTCGAGGTCCTGCGCCCTCTGCACCAGATCGGCATTGCGCGAGGCGTCTGACGGGAACGACGGCGTCGGCGTCGTCTGACCCTGCCCCAGAGCGCGCCCTGCATGAGCACCTCCTTGTCGATCATCAGATCGAATGCCTGCCGTACGCGCACGTCCTGGAAGAGCTCCAGATCGTGATTGAAGTTGATGAAGTCGAAGTTGAGCGGCGCCCAGGTGACGACCTGAATGTCGGCATCGTCGATGACCTCCTGCATCCGCTCGGACGGAATGTCATTGATGAAGTCCAGCTCGCCGGTGCGCAGCCCTGTAAGGCGCACCGTGGGTTCGGTGATCTCACGCACGAGGATACCTTCGAGATAGGCCGGCCCGTCCCAGTAGTCGTCAAACCGGACAAGTTCCACTTCGTTGCCGAACTCGCGACGGACGAAGCGGAAGGCGCCGGCCCCGGTGGGCATCTCGCCCTGAATGTCGCCCGAGCCTGCCGGCATGATGACGCCGGCCCCGTTCTCGGCCAGGCGCGAGAGGAACGGCGCGTTGGGGCGCGTCATGCGGATGACCACGGTCATGTCATCGGGCGCCTCGATGGCTTCGACGTCGTTGAAGACCTCGAAACTCACGGCGCCTGTCTCAGGGTCGCGCAGCCGCTCGAAGGAATAGACGACATCCTCGGAGGTCATGGTCGATCCGTCGTGGAACTTCACGCCGGGCCGCAAGTTGAAGGTATAGGTCAGCCCGTCCTCGGAAACCCCGAAGCTCTCGGCCAGTTGCGGCACGACCTCCATGTCGGCATTCACCGTGACGATGCTGTCATGGATATTCTGCAGCAGCCGCCCCGTCGACGCCGTGCCGGTCTTGTGCATGTCGAGGTTCTGCGTCGTTTCCGAATGTCCCCAGACAAGCGTGCCACCCGAGACGGGCTCGGATTGCGCGCGGAGTGGCGATGGGCCGAAGCAAAAGCCGAGCGCGCCGGTGACGGCGGCGGTGGTGGCGAGAAATTGCCTGCGTTTCATTGGTCTTCTCCCTGATTTGGCCGGGGGAGGCCCCGGCGGTTGGTGATTATTTGGTCATATCGTTTAGCGTGCGAAGGTCGGGCGGCGGTCGGCCACGCCCAGATGCGCCTCAAGCGCCATGCCGAGATTCAGGATCGGCCCTTCCTCGAAGAGTCGTCCCCAGAGCGAAAACCCCTGCGGCACGGTGAAGATCTGGCCGCTCTCGTCCACGTCGCCCAGGTTCAGCTTGCCCGAGCCGAGGCTGGCCTTGCCGCGTGTGCCCATGTCGAGAAAGCCCGCGCGGATATGCAGGCAGGGGTGGCCGGTGAAATTTGAGGCGAACAACATCGGGCCGGTCATCAAGGGGCCGACAAGCACGTCGATCTCCTGAAACAGCCCGTCCAGCGCTTTCATCACCCGCAGGCGCAACCGGTCAAGCTGCACATGGTCGACGGCTGACAGGAAGCGCGCCTTGCGGAAGGTGTTTGGCCAGGCGCCCGCGTCCTGCCAGGTGAGCGTGTCATCCGCGTCGCCCAGCGTCAGTTCCTCGAAGGCGGCCGCTGCCTCTGCGTAGAGGATATTGATGAGCGCCCCATAGGGCAGGTCAGGCAGGGACATCTCGGTCACGTCAAGTCCAAGATCACGCACGGCCTGAAGCGCTGCGTGGTCGACATCGGTCGCGCCCTCCTCGAACGCCTCCGGCAGGTAACCCACACGGAGGCCCTTCCACGATGCGGCATGGTCGAAATGGAATGGCGCGTCGATGGTGGAGGGATCGCCGATATCCGCACCGTTCAGCGCGGCGAGCACCATAGCGGTATCCTCAACCGACCGGCAGATCGGCCCGACCTTATCCAGCGTCCAGCAAAGCGCCATGCCGCCCGAGCGCGGAACCCTCCCGAAGGTCGGGCGCAGGCCGGTCGTGCCACAACGCTGCGACGGCGAGGTGATGGAGCCAAGTGTCTCGGTCCCGATCGAGAACCCGCACAGGGCCGCCGCCGTCGCAGAGGCGGAACCGGCCGAAGACCCGCTGGAGCCTTCGTTGAGATTCCACGGGTTGCGCGTCACGCCGCCATACCAAATGTCGTTGTAGGCCAGCGCGCCGACCGTTGTCTTGCCCAGCAGGACAGCGCCCGCCGCGCGCAGGCGTTCAACAATGATGGCGTCTGCATCGGGCACACGATTCTGGAACGGTTCTGCTCCCCAACCGGTAACGACATCCTTGGTGTCGAAAAGGTCCTTCAGACCGTAGGGGACGCCATGCAGCGGTCCCAGCCAGATGCCCGCCCCGAGCAGAGCGTCTGCGGCGTCCGCCTCAGCCAGCGCGAGATCGGCAGTCACGGTCGCGAAACACTCCAGGTCGGGGTTTTTCACCTCAATCCGCGCAAGGTAGATTTCCGTCAGGCGGCGGCTCGTCAACGCGCCCGAACGCAGCCATGCAGACAGGCGCGTCAGTGGCGCGAACGCAATATTCTCGTCATCGTCTGGCAGCGGGGCCGCCCCCTTGTCCGAGAAACGCATCGGACCCTCGGCTGCGGGCATCGCGAAATTCGGCAACCGGGGATCGAAACGGGTGGCCATCGGTTCGTCGTTGCCCAGAGAGACGGCTCTGCGGGCAACGGCCGATGCGATCTGCCCCTCCAGATTGTCGAGCATCAGCTGGCGTTCACCTGCGGTATAGGCGACACCCATCAGGCGTTCCGCGCTTTGGATGTCCTCTAAACCGAGGGTATCCGCCATGTTCGGTGCTCCGCTATAATTCCGCCACGCATTCTGCCCGTAGATCAAGGTTTCAATTTTAGAACTCGTATGTCAAATTCGGCAAGTGGTACGAAAACCGTATGATTGATATTGTTTTAAATTTGCTTATTTCGACAGCAATACGAGAGTATCTGTGATGGGTTCCTCGGCAAACTTCGTTCGAGCATCCGGAGAACAGAGGTCGATCAGGCGGCGGAGAGGCCCCGGTCGACCCGGAGAGGGAGGAGATCGGGACTATGAATTCCCCGGCCAGACGCCTCAGCGTCTACAATATCGAGACCCCCGATCGTCTTATGGACGCGGCCGAACGACTCTTTGCCCGGCAGAATTATCAGACCGTCACTCTCAAGCAGATCGCGACCGAAGCGGGCGCCAATGTCGGCCAGATCGCCTATCACTTCGGAAAGAAGGAAGCGCTGGTTAAGGAGACGATCCGGCGCCGCGCGGAAGAGCTGAACGGTGAGCGGCGGGCGCTCCTGAAGCAGTACGAGGAACTCGTGGGCGTGGGCGGCGTGGAAATAGAACCACTCGTCCGTGCTCTTATCCTCCCCTACTTTAACAAGCTCGATGGGGATGATGCTCAGTGGCGGTATTTCGCCACCTTCATCGGGCGTTCAGTCTGGGACGGCACCCTCTCGGATTACATGAGCGAAAGCTTCGATGCGGTTGCAAAGCTCTATATCGCGGCCTTCATGCGCGCGATGCCGACACTGCGCCATGCGGATGCCATTCGCGGCTTTCACTTCCTGATGGCGGTCATGCATTCCGCCTCGGTCGAGGATGCGCGTATCGCCGGCCTTCTGGGGGCGGCCGGGGCCGATGCGTCGGCGGCAGGCTACCGCGATCTGATTGTTCCCTACATAGGCGCGGGGTTCAAGGCACTCGCCGGAGCACGCCCGGATGCGATTAGCGATGACGCGTAGGTCTGCCACCCTCGGTGCGAAGGCGGTCATGGCGACGTGCGGGTTCTCCGCCACTGCGTCGCGATCTTGCTGGAATCCTTGGCATTTCCCTAAAACGCAAAAAACCCACCACAAGGGCGGGTCAATCGCAATTTGAGTTGGTTGCGGGAGGGCGCTCAAATCTCAACTTGCATACGAAAGACGGCCACCCGGTTGGGGCGGCCGATCTTCGTGAACTTGCATCGCAAGTTGAGATGGTTGCGGGGGTAGGATTTGAACCTACGACCTTCAGGTTATGAGCCTGACGAGCTACCGGGCTGCTCCACCCCGCGACAATTTTGGTCCAGTGCCCAAAAGAGCGATCAGGACCCTCTGATTTACCACCGCCCAAGGTATCGGGCCGCGGCAAAAGCCTCAGTTCCGTCGGTCAGGGCGTCATCTGAGGCACATCGAAAGAGAGATAATGGATGTTTCTTACTAGGTTTGGCGGTGACCTACTCTCCCACACCTTAAGATGCAGTACCATCGGCGCAACGGCACTTAACGGCCGGGTTCGGAATGGAGCCGGGTGTTTTGCTCGCGCTATGACCACCAAACCGAGAAAGAAACATCAAAATCCAAGTCACGTACACATGGTGTATGCTTTCGACCCAAAATCATGTTCTGGCCGCACCATCGGTGCAACGCAAAACCTGGCTTTTACTGGATCAAATCAAGCCTATCGAACAATTAGTACCGGTCAACTGAACGCATTGCTGCGCTTACATCTCCGGCCTATCGACGAGATGGTCTATCTCGGTTCTCAGGGATACCTTGTTTTGAGGGGGGCTTCCCGCTTAGATGCCTTCAGCGGTTATCCTTTCCGATCATAGCTACCCAGCACTGCCATTGGCATGACAACTGGTCCACCAGTGGATCGTTCACCCCGGTCCTCTCGTACTAGGGGCAACTCCTCTCAAGTATCCTACACCCACGGCAGATAGGGACCGAACTGTCTCACGACGTTCTAAACCCAGCTCACGTACCTCTTTAAACGGCGAACAGCCGTACCCTTGGGACCTGCTCCAGCCCCAGGATGAGATGAGCCGACATCGAGGTGCCAAACGGTGCCGTCGATATGGACTCTTGGGCACCATCAGCCTGTTATCCCCGGCGTACCTTTTATCCGTTGAGCGATGGCCCTTCCACTCGGGACCACCGGATCACTATGGCCGTCTTTCGACTCTGCTCGACTTGTCAGTCTCACAGTCAGGCTGGCTTCTGCCATTGCACTCAACGAGCGATTTCCGACCGCTCTGAGCCAACCTTCGCGCGCCTCCGTTACGCTTTAGGAGGCGACCGCCCCAGTCAAACTACCCGCCACACAGGGTCCCGGATCCGGATAACGGACCGCGGTTAGACATCAAGCAAAGCAAGGGTGGTATCTCAAGGGAGGCTCCACCGAAACTGGCGTTCCGGTTTCAAAGCCCACCACCTATCCTGCACATGCTTGGCCTGATGCCAATGTGAAGCTGTAGTAAAGGTGCACGGGGTCTTTCCGTCTAACCGCGGGAAGCCTGCATCTTGACAGGCAATTCAATTTCGCTGAGTCGATGTTGGAGACAGCGGGGAAGTCGTTACGCCATTCGTGCAGGTCGGAACTTACCCGACAAGGAATTTCGCTACCTTAGGACCGTTATAGTTACGGCCGCCGTTTACCTGGGCTTCAATTCGGAGCTTGCACTCCTCCTTTTAACCTTCAGGCACCGGGCAGGCGTCAGACCCTATACGTCGTCTTGCGACTTCGCAGAGCCCTGTGTTTTTAGTAAACAGTCGCCACCCCCTGGTTTGTGCCCCCAGCCACTAGTTGCCTAGAAACTGGGCCTCCTTCTCGCGAACTTACGGAGGTATTTTGCCGAGTTCCTTCAACATCGTTCTCTCAAGCGCCTTGGTATTCTCTACCGGTCCACCTGTGTCGGTTTAGGGTACGATCTTATGGAAGAGCTATTTCCAGGAACCTCTAAGCAGCCCATTCAATCCGATAAGGATGAACTACCTTCGAGATCCGTCACTACTTCCTGGCCCAGGAATATTAACCTGGTTCCCATCGACTACGCCTTTCGGCCTCGCCTTAGGGGTCGGCTTACCCTGCTCAGATTAGCTTTAAGCAGGAACCCTTGGACTTTCGGCGACAGGGTCTCTCACCCTGTTTGTCGCTACTCATGTCATCATTCTCGCTAGTGATCACTCCACCGGATGGCTCACGCCCCGGCTTCACAGTCAAACCTGGTCCTCCAAAACGCCCGAAGGCGCTAAAGAGGAACGAGTTTATTCACACTACGCTCCGCTACCATGCACAATGTGCATCCTCAGCTTCGGCTCATGGCTTGAGCCCCGATACATCTTCGCCGCAGGACAACTTAATTAGACCAGTGAGCTGTTACGCTATCTTTAAAGGATGGCTGCTTCTAAGCCAACCTCCTGGTTGTTTTGGTCGTCCCACCTGCTTTCCCACTTAGCCATGAATTAGGGGCCTTAGCTGGAGGTCAGGGTTGTTTCCCTCTTCACAATGGACGTTAGCATCCACTGTGTGTCTGCCATCTAGTACTCCCGGGTATTCGGAGTTTGGTTAGGATCAGTAAGCCTGTGGGGCCCCATTACCCATCCAGTGCTCTACCCCCGGGGTATTCGGATGACGCTCTACCTAAATAGATTTCGCGGAGAACCAGCTATCTCCGAGTTTGATTGGCCTTTCACCCCTAGGCACAACTCATCCCGACCTTTTTCAACAGGTGTGGGTTCGGACCTCCAGTAAGTGTTACCTTACCTTCATCCTGGTCATGCCTAGATCACTCGGTTTCGGGTCTGATCCCACAAACTCAATCGCCCTATTAAGACTCGCTTTCGCTGCGCCTACACCTACCGGCTTAAGCTTGCTTGTGAGACCAAGTCGATGACCCATTATACAAAAGGTACGCCGTCACCCCTCAAGGAGGCTCCGACTGATTGTAGGCGTTCGGTTTCAGGTACTGTTTCACTCCCCTCGTCGGGGTGCTTTTCACCTTTCCCTCACGGTACTGGTTCACTATCGGTCAGTAAGGAGTACTTAGCCTTCGAAGGTGGTCCTCCGATGTTCAGACAGAATTTCACGTGTTCCGCCCTACTTAATACGTCTGATCATGCTTAGAATACGGGGCTGTCACCCACTTTGGCGGACCTTTCCAGGTCCTTCTTCTCACACTCACAGCTCGGCTGGTCCCCGTTCGCTCGCCGCTACTAGGG